>JAEZJH010000201.1 GCA_023436385.1 Pseudomonadota bacterium | reverse complement strand
CCCTCGTCCTCGAGGCGCCCGGCGGCGCACCGCTCCATTACCGGGCGGCGTTGCACTGGGCCGTGGAAGCCACCGCGGTGTCGCCGCGGGAGCGGGGGTTCGCGCTGGTCCGGAGCTACGAGGCCGTCGACGATCCCGGGGACGTGCGGCGGGACGAGGACGGCACGGTCCGCATCCGCGCCGGCTCCCGGGTCCGGGTCACGCTGACGGGTTGGACGCCGGTGGACCGTTCGCAGGTGGCGGTGGTCGATTCGCTCCCGGCCGGGCTCGAGCCGCTCACGCCCGGGTTCCGGGGGACCCAGCTGGATCCGGAGGAGCGTCGGTCGAGGATGCGCGCCGTCTTCGAGGGGAGGATGGAGCCGGGAGACCACGTGTGGCGGAGGTCGGAGCTGGGCGACCACGTGGAGCTGGGGGACGACCGCGCCCTCGCCTTCGTGAACGATCTGGCGGCCGGCCGGTGGTCCTGGAGTTGGACTGCCACGGCGCCGACCCCGGGGACCTTCGTGGCTCCCCCGGCGACGGTGGAGGCGATGTACGAGCCGGAGGTGATGGCCCGCACCGCCGCCGAGCGCATCGTCGTCGAGGCGCGGTAGCGCGGGGGCGGGGCCTCGCCGAGGCGATCGGCGCGGCGGCGGGACCCCGACCGACGGGGCGGCGGCGAATCCCGGACGCGATCCCAACTTCTCCTGGCGGGTTCCGGCCCGGCGGCCGGAGGCCCGTCCATCGCTCGAGCCGGGCGATGGGAGCGGGGAGGTCGCCATGGGAATCGAGGGGAAGGTCGCGCTGGTCACCGGCGCGAGCCAGGGGATCGGCCGGGCGATCGCGCTCCGGCTCGCTGCCGACGGCGCGGATATCGCCCTGGTGGATCTGAAGGTCGAGAAGCTGCCGGCGGTGGCTGCGGAGATCCGGGCGAAGGGGCGAAAGGCCACCGAGATCACCGCCGATGTCTCCGATCGCGACGCGATGTTCGCCGCGGTCGAGCGGGCGGAGCGGGACCTGGGCGGATTCGACGTGATGGTCAACAACGCCGGGATCGCCCAGGTGCAGGCGATCGCCGACGCCACGCCGGAGGAGGTGGAGCGGATCTTCCGGATCAACGTCTTCGGCGTCCTCTGGGGGATTCAGGCCGCCGCGAAGAAGCTCCAGGAGCGGAAGCGGAAGGGGAAGATCATCAACGCCTCGTCGATCGCCGGGCACGACGGCTTCGCGCTCCTCGGCGTCTACTCCGCCACCAAGTTCGCGGTCCGCGGGATCACCCAGGCCGCGGCGCGGGAACTCGCCTCCGTCGGGATCACCGTCAACGCCTACTGCCCGGGGGTGGTCGGGACGGACATGTGGGTGGAGATCGACCGGCGCTTCGCGGAGCTGACCGGAGCCGCGATCGGCGCCACGTACAAGAAGTACGTCGAGGGGATCGCCCTGGGCCGGGCGGAGACCCCCGAGGACGTGGCCGGCCTGGTCTCGTACCTGGCCGGTCCCGACTCCGACTACATGACCGGCCAGGCGCCGCTCATCGACGGGGGGATCGTCTATCGGTAGCACGGCGGCCGCTCGGTGACCGGCGCGACGCTCCGGCATCGCTCCGCCCCCGGGGCCGTTCCTCGGCCTGGGTCACCATCTGGTCCTCGCGGGTCCGTTCCGGCGCCCTGCGGCCCCCTGAAACGGGGCCCGGGAGGCCGGAAACTTTCCGCGCAACCGTTTCCGCGCCCTCGCATCCTAGTTGCCGGTTGATTCCTACTCCGGAACGGGTCGCAACCAAGACGCGGACCGGGCATCCCAGGCAACCGTAAGTCCTCGCGGGACCGGCCGTCCCGCCCAAACCCCAGAAAGCGAGAGAACGATGCAGCCGATTATCAACTCCATGGTCCCCGACTTCAAGGCGCAGGTTTACGTCAACGGCGAGTTCAAGGAGGTCACGGAGAAGGACCTGAAGGGCAAGTGGAACGTGCTCTTCTTCTACCCGGCCGACTTCACCTTCGTCTGCCCGACCGAACTCGGCGACCTCGCCGGGAAGTACGCGCAGCTCAGGGAGATGGGCGTCGAGGTGTACTCGGTTTCCACCGACACGCACTTCACCCACAAGGCCTGGCACGACTCCTCGCCGACGATCAAGAACATCCAGTTCCCGATGCTGGCCGACCCCACCGGCCACCTGAGCCGCGCCCTCGGCGTCTACATCGAGGAGGCCGGCCTCGCCTATCGCGGCACCTTCGTGATCGATCCCCAGGGCAAGATCCGGCTCGCCGAGATCCACGACAACAGCATCGGCCGCAATGCCGACGAGCTGGTCCGGAAGATCCAGGCGGCGCAGTTCGTTGACGCGCACCCGGGCGAGGTCTGCCCGGCCAAGTGGACGCCCGGCGCCAAGACCCTGAAGCCCGGCCTCGACCTCGTCGGCAAGATCTAGTCCCACCTGCCGTAGCGCCCGTCCCCCGGAACCACGCGGTTCCGGGGGGCGCATGCCGGGAAGCCCGGCACCCCCGTGGAGAGAACCATGCTCGACCCCGCGATCCTCGACCAGCTTCGCGACGTCTTCGCCAACCTCGAATCCGACTACACCTTCGTCGTCCAGCCGGGCACGGGCACGAGCCAGGACGAGCTGGAAGCGCTCCTCGAGGACGTCGCCTCCGCCAGCCCGAAGCTCGCGGTGGCGAAGGCGGACGGGGCTCCGGGCGCGTTCGGCTTCGAGCTGCGGAAGAACGGCCTGCCCACCGGCGTGCGCTTCCGTGGCGTGCCGGGCGGCCACGAGTTCACCTCGCTGATCCTCGGGGTCCTCAACGCGGACGGGAAGGGCAAGCTGCCCGACGAGGCGCTCCGCCGCCGGGTCCGGGCGCTCCGGGGCCCGATCGATGTCCGCACTTATGTCTCGCTTTCCTGCACCAACTGCCCCGACGTGGTGCAGGCCCTGAACCAGCTGGCGCTCCTCCACGGCGACTTCCGCCACGAGATGATCGACGGCGGCCTGGCCGAGGACGAGGTGTCGCGGCTGGGGATCCAGGCGGTGCCCGCGGTCTTCGCCGGCGAGAAGCTCCTCCACGTCGGCAAGAGCAGCCTCGAGGAGCTCCTCGAGACCCTCGAGAAGCACTACGACCGCAACGAGGCGGCAGCGGCGGAGGTCGCGCCCGCGGTCCGCGACTTCGACGTGGTGGTGGTGGGCGGCGGGCCGGCCGGCTGCTCGGCGGCGATCTACGCCGCGCGCAAGGGCCTGAAGACGGCGCTGGTCGCCCAGCAGCTCGGCGGCCAGGTGAAGGAGACGGTGGGGATCGAGAACCTGGTGTCCGTCCCCTACACCGAGGGGGCGCGGCTGGCGGCCGATCTCGAGAAGCACGTCCGCACCTATCCGGTGGAGATCCTCGAGCACCGCAAGGTGGAGGAACTGGTCGGCGGCGAGCGGAAGGAGCTCCGGCTCAAGGGCGGCGAGGTGCTGCGCACCCCCCAGCTGATCCTCGCCACCGGCGCCAAGTGGCGGGAGCTGGGCGTCCCCGGGGAGAAGGAGTACCTGGGCCGCGGCGTGGCCTTCTGCCCGCACTGCGACGGTCCCTTCTACAAGGGCAAGCGCGTGGCGGTGGTGGGCGGCGGCAACTCCGGCGTGGAGGCGGCGATCGACCTCGCCGGGATCGTGGCGCACGTCACCGTGGTCGAGTTCCTCGATCGCCTGAAGGCCGACGACGTCCTGGTGAAGAAGCTCCTCTCCCTGCCGAACGTGGACGTGATCGTCAACGCGCGGACCACGGAGGTCGTCGGCAGCGCCGCCGGCGTCACCGCGCTCCGCTACCAGGACCGGCCCACCGAGGAGCTCCGCAGCGTCGCGGTGGACGGGGTGTTCGTCCAGATCGGGCTGGTGCCGAACAGCGCGCTGGCGAAGGGGCTGGTGGAGACCAACCGCTTCGGCGAGATCCTCGTCGACGAGCGGTGCCGCACCAGCGCCCCGGGGATCTACGCCTGCGGCGACGTGACCACCGTCCCCTTCAAGCAGATCGTGATCGCCATGGGCGAGGGCGCGAAGGCCGCGCTCACCGCCTTCGAGGATCGCGTCCACGGGCGGATGTAACGCCCGATGCCGGCGGCGGGGGCGCCCGCCGCCTCGAGGAGGCCGCCATGGATCGCCAGGCGCTCGCGCACCAGACGGAACGGTTCCAGGCGGCCTGCCGGGAGGCCGGCGTCAAGGTCACCCACCAGCGCCTGGAGATCTTCCGCGAGGTGCTCACCAGCCACGAGCATCCCGATGCGGAGGCGGTCTATCGCGCGGTGAAGCGGCGCCTGCCCACCGTCTCGCTCGACACGGTGTATCGGACCCTCGCCCTCCTGGGCGAGTTGGGGTTCGTCGCCACCCTCGGGCCGAAGCGGGAGAGCGTCCGCTACGATGCCAATCTTGCCCACCACCACCACTTCGTCTGCGAGAAGTGCGGGCTCGCCCGGGACTTCGAGAGTCCCGAGCTCGACGCCCTGGCCCTGCCCCCGGCGGTGCGGGAGCTGGGGAACGTCACGCAGATGCACCTCGAGGTCCGCGGCGTGTGCGCCAGCTGCGCGCGGAAGGCCCGGGGCACCGGCTAACCGGGCTCCCGGCGCCGGGACGCGGCGTCCCGGTCGCCGGTGCGGTCAGCTCGCCGCCTTGGCGAGCAGCTCGGCCCGGGCCTGGAAGCCGCGCACCTGCGCCGCCGTGGCCCGGACGCGCAACCGATCCAGCCCGAGCACGATGGCGCTCTCCTGGATTTCGAAGAGCCGGTCGAGGGACCAGTCGGGATCGATCCGGAGCGAGGCCAGCCCCGACACCACCCGCACCAGGTGGACCTCGGGGCATTCGTCGCTCCCCGCTTCCGGCCGGTGGTGCTCCGCGCACGTCCGGATCACGGTCGCCGGCAAGGACCAGGCCCGCGCCGTCCGCACGCCCAGATCGACGTGGGCGGCGGCGAGGAGCGGTCCGAGCAGCGTCTCCGCCTCGAGGGCGGGAAGCCGTCCGGCGGCGACGAGTTGGGCGTAGCCCCGGAGCGCCACCATCTTCCCGATGTCGTGGAGCATCCCGCCGAGAAAGGCCCGCTGGGAATCGACCCGGCACTCCATCGCCAACCAGGAGGCGGCGAGCGCGCTGGTGAGCGAGTGCAGCCAGATCCGGCGTGAGAAGTCGGCAGCCGCCGGGACCATCTCGATCGCGTCGTGCAGGAACAGGGCGCGGGTGGCGGCGGCCGCGGCGATCTGCGCCACCTCGATCAGCCCGAGGCGGGTCACCGCGTCCCGCGAGCTGGTGACCTCCACGCCCCGGTTCGCGTAGACGGAGTTGGCGATGCGAAGGACGCGCGCGGTCAGGCCGGGATCGCGGTTGATCAGGCGGACCAGCTCGTTGGCGCCGATGTCCTCGCGCCTCGAGAGCTCGACCACCTCGAGGGCGACCGCCGGAAACGAGGGGAGTTCGTCGCCGCGTACGGCCTCGGGCAGAATCGCCTGCAGCGCGAACTGGAGGCGATCGGGCGGTGGCGGGGGCAGGGGACGCCGCTCGATCGGTTCGACGTCCTCGAGGCCCAGCAGGGCCAGCGAAGGGTTGGCTGCCGGCCGGCTCTTCGGGACCGTGGGGCCGTTCCGGACAGTGGACGGGGGTGAGGCCTTCTTCCGGAACCATCCGCCCAGCCAGCCTCCGGAGCTGGCCGGTGCCTCCTTCTCGGCCGGCGCCTCCGGAACCTCCGGCGACGCCGCCGGTCCGACGATCGCCCGGAGTGCCCGGAGCTCCTCGGCGGCACTGGACGCCGAGGGGCGGAGTCCCGGCAGCGACGCCAGCATGCGGTCGACGAGGGCGCCGAGGCGAAGCGGGACCCCCGGGGCGACCAGCGCGAGCGGCTCCTCGT
>JAEZJH010000196.1 GCA_023436385.1 Pseudomonadota bacterium | reverse complement strand
GGGCGGCGGTGCGGCGGAGGTCGCGGTCCGTCGCCGCGCGGGAGCGCGCGGCCCGGCGGGGCGCGTGGGGCGGGAGCTCACGGTCAGGCCTTCTTCGCGGCCGTGCCGGTCCGCTCGGCGAGGAGGTCCTTCAGCTCCGACATGAATTCGCCCAGGTCGCGGAACTCGCGGTAGACGGAGGCGAAGCGCACGTAGGCCACCTCGTCGAGCCCCTGGAGGTGCGCCATCGCCTGCTCGCCGATCGCGGCCGAGGCGACCTCCTTCTCCCCGGACTCCTGGAGCCGGCGCTCGATGCCGGAGACCACGGCCTCGAGCGCCTCGGAGGAGACGGGCCGCTTTTCGCAGGCCCGTTGCAGGCCGGCGAGGACCTTCAACCGATCGAAGGGTTCCCGCCGGCCGTCCTTCTTCACCACCAGCGGGAGGGTCTCCTCGATCCGCTCGTAGGTGGTGTACCTGCGCTCGCAGCCGACGCACTCGCGCCGGCGGCGAATGACGGCGCCCTCCTGGGAGAGCCGGCTATCGATCACCCGGTCTTCCAGCTCTCCGCAGAAGGGACACTTCACGGCAGGCCGTACAGCGGGAAGCGCTTCGCCAGGGCGTGCACCTTGCCCTTGATCCGCGCGAGGGCGGCGTCGTCGTTCGCGTTCCCGATCGCCTCGACGAAGAGCGTGGCGACCTCCGCCATCTCCGCCGGACCCATGCCGCGGGTGGTGACCGCCGGGGTGCCGACGCGCACCCCGCTGGTGACCATCGGCTTCTCGGGGTCGTTGGGGATCATGTTCTTGTTGACGGTGATCCCCGCCTTGCCGAGGGCCTCCTCGGCGACCTTGCCGGTGACCTTCTTCGGCCGGAGGTCGACCAGCATCAGGTGGTTGTCGGTGCCGCCGGAGACGAGGCGGAGGCCGTTGTCCACCAGGCCCTTGGCCAGCGCCTGGGCGTTGGCGAGGATCCGCTGCTGGTACTCCCGGAACGCCGGGGAGGAGGCCTCGAGGAGGGCCACCGCCTTGGCGGCGATCACGTGCATCAGCGGGCCGCCCTGGATGCCGGGGAAGATCTGGGAGTTGATCGTCTTCCCGTGGGCTTCCTTGGCGACGATCATGCCGCCGCGGGGGCCGCGGAGCGTCTTGTGGGTGGTGGTGGTGACCACGTCGGCCATCGGCACCGGCGACGGGTGCAGGCCCGCGGCCACCAGGCCGGCGATGTGGGCCATGTCGACCATCATCGCCGCGCCGCAGGAGTCGGCGGCCTTGCGGAACCGAGCGAAGTCGATGATCCGCGGGTACGCGGAGGCGCCCACCACGATCACCTTCGGCTTGTGCTCGGCGGCGAGGCGGTCGACCAGGTCGTAGTCGAGGGTCTCGTCGGCGGTGAGGCCGTAGGGGATGATGTTGAAGAGCTTGCCCGAGAAGTTGACCCGGGAGCCGTGGGTGAGGTGGCCGCCCGAGTTGAGATCGAGGGCGAGCACGGTGTCGCCGGGCTTCGCCAGGGCGAAGTAGGCGGCCATGTTGGCCTGCGACCCGGAGTGCGGCTGGACGTTGGCCGCCTCGGCGCCAAACAGCGCCTTGGCCCGCTCGATCGCCAGCGTCTCCACCTGGTCGACGATCTCGCAACCGCCGTAGTAGCGCTTGCCCGGGTAACCCTCGGCGTACTTGTTGGTGAGGGTGCTGCCGAGCGCCTCCATCACGGCCCGGGAGACGAAGTTCTCGGAAGCGATCAGCTCCAGGCCCTCGGCCTGGCGGGAGGTCTCGACCTCGATCAACCGGCGGATGTCCGGATCGACCTCGGCGAGGGAACGATCGTGCTGCGTGGCCATTTGTGCTGCTCCTGGGGCGCCGGGCCTAGGCGTTCTCCGCCTCGGCGTCGGCGATCTTGCGGATGCGCCGTTCGTGGCGTCCGCCGTCGAACGGAGTATCCACGAAGGACTCCGCGATGGCTACGCCCAATCCGACGCCGACGACGCGCTCCCCCAGGCACAGCACGTTGGCGTCGTTGTGACCCCGGGCGGCCCGGGCCTCGAACTCCGTGTGACAGAGCGCGGCCCGGACTCCCCGGTACTTGTTGGCGACGATCGACATCCCGATGCCCGTTCCACAGACGAGCACGCCGAAGCGCACCCGCCCGTCGCGGACCCGGCGGGCCACCTCCGAGGCGAAGTCGGGGTAATCGACGGAGTCGTTGTTGTAGGTCCCGACGTCCTCGAGCTCGAGGCCCTTCCGTGCCAGCGCCTCGCAGACCCGGTTCTTGAGCTCCAGGCCCGCGTGGTCGCTGCCGATCGCCACCTTCATCGCCTTATCCCCGGTAACGGGCCAGGGCGATCACCGCGTTGGTACCGCCGAAGCCGAAGGAGTTGGAGAGCGCCGCCTCGACCCGGACTTCCCGGGCCTGGTTGGGCACGTAATCGAGATCGCAGGCGGGGTCCGGCGTCGTGTAGTTGATCGTCGGGGTGATGATCCCGCGAGCGAGCGAGAGCGCGGTCACCACCGCCTCGATGCCGCCCGCCGCCCCCAGGCAGTGGCCGATCATCGACTTGGTGGAGGAGACCATCAACTTCCGCGCGTGGTCGCCGAACACCACCTTGATCGCGTTGGTCTCGTTGGCGTCGTTCAGCGGCGTCGAGGTGCCGTGGGCGTTGATGTAGCCGACCTGCTCCGGGGAGAGGCCCGCGTCCCGGAGGGCGAGCTGGATGCAGCGGACCGCGCCGTCCTCGGCGGGAGCGGTGATGTGGTGGGCGTCGGCGTTGGCGCCGTAGCCGACCACCTCCGCGATGATCTTCGCGCCGCGCTTCTTGGCGTGCTCGAGCTCCTCGAGCAGCATCACGCCGGCGCCCTCGCCCTGGACGAAGCCATCGCGGTCCTTGTCAAAGGGCCGGGAGGCGAGCTCGGGGGCGTCGTTCCGCGTGGAGGTCGCGCGCATCGCCGCGAAGCCGCTGACGCCGAGGGGCGAGAGCGCCGCCTCCGCGCCACCGCAGAGCGCCATGTCGACGTCGCCATGCTGCACCGTCCGGAAGGCCTCGCCGATCGCGTGGGAGCCGGTGGCGCACGCGCTCACCGGGCACCACGACGGGCCCCGGGCGCCCCAGCGGATCGAGACCTGGCCGGGGAACATGTTGGCGATCATCATCGGGATGAAGAACGGCGAGAGCCGCTTCGGTCCCTTGTTCAAGAGCGTCTTGTGCTCGTCCTCGAGCGTGTAGAGGCCGCCGATGCCGGAGCCGAGGATGGTGGCGAACCGGGTCGCCTCCTCGCCCTCGAGCGGCTGGTCGAAGCCGGCCTGCCGCATCGCCATGTCGGCGGCGGCCATCCCCAGCTGGACGAAGCGATCCATCCGCCGGGCTTCCTTCTTGTCGATGAAGGCGGTGGGATCGAAGTTCTTCACCTCGCCGCCGATCTGCACCGAGAAGTCGGTGGGATCGAACAGCGTGATCCGGGCGATGCCGCTCTTACCCGCGAGCAGCGCCTGCCAGGTCTCTTCCACTCCGATGCCGACGGACGTGACCAGTCCGGTGCCGGTGATGACGACGCGCCGCTTCATGTGCCGATCCTTCCTCGCTGCGGGCGGTCGCCCGCTCCGGCCCGTATCCGACCGGTGTTTGGCCTTTCCTCGACCCCCGCCCGTCGGCGGCTTCCCCCGGCCGCCGCCCGGGGGACCGGGCGGCAGGCGGAAGGAAGGAGGACCCGGTCGCCGGGCCCGGGCTCGAACGATCCGCCGGCCTCCCCCCGCGCCTCTCGGCGCCGGGCCGGCGGAGTCCGGACTACGCCTTCTTGTGCTCGTTGATGTACTTGATGGCGTCGCCGACGGTCTTGATGTTCTCGGCCTCCTCGTCGGGGATCTCGACCTCGAACTCCTCCTCCATCGCCATCACCAACTCGACGATGTCGAGCGAGTCGGCGCCGAGGTCCTCGATGAAGGACGACTCGGGCTTGATCTCGTCCTCGCCCACGCCAAGCTGTTCCGCAACGATCGACCGGACCTTCGCCTCGATCTGGGTAGCCATCTCTGCCTCCGACTGCTGCTTCGCCCTTCGCGGGCGAGAGGTTGATACCACTGTGAAAAGGACCTCGCCGGCTCAGTGGCCAGCCGGCCAATCCATGGGCTTCAGGTGTACATGCCCCCGTTGACCCGAAGCACCTCGCCCGTGATGTACGACGCGTACGACGACGACAGGAAGCAGACCGCGTCGGCGATCTCTTCCGGCGCGCCCATGCGCCCGAGGGGGATCTGCTCCAGCATCCGCCGGCGGTTCTCCTCCGGGATGCTCTGGGTCATCACGGTGTCGATGAAGCCGGGGCCCACCGCGTTGACCCGGACGTTCCGGCCGGCCAGCTCGCGGGCCAGGCTCTTGGTCATGCCGATCAGGCCGGCCTTGGTGGCCGAATAGACCGACTGCCCGGCGTTGCCCATCTCGCCGACCACGGAGGAGAGCATCACCATGCTCCCCTCGCGCTGCTTCATCATCACCTTGGCCGTGGCCCGGGCGAGGTAGAAGGCGGCCTTGAGGTTGACGCTCAGCGTCGCCTCGAGGTCCTCGTCCTTCATCCGGATGATCAGCGCGTCCCGGGCGATGCCGGCGTTGTGCACCAGCACGTGGAGGCCGCCCTGCTCCTTGGCGATCTTCTCCACCGCCTCCGTGCACGCGGCCGCATTCGACACGTCGAACTCGATCGGGAAGGCCTTGCCGCCGGCCTGCTCGACGAGGCCGCAGGTCTCGCGCGCCTCTTCCGCCTGGCTGGGGATGTGGTTCACCGCCACCGTCGCCCCGCCGCGGCCGAAACCGACCGCGATCTCCCGGCCGATGCCGCGGGACGCGCCGGTGACCAGCACCACCTTGCTCTGGAAATCGAACGCCATCGTTACGCCTCCTCCCCCAGCCCGGCCAGCGTCTTCGCGAGCGAGGCCGGGTCCTCGACGTTGAACGTCTCGACGGTCTTGTCGATCCGCTTGATCAGCCCGCCCAGCACCTTGCCCGGCCCGAGCTCGACGAACCGCCCCACGCCCCCGGCCACCATCGCCCGGGTGCACTCGATCCAGCGGACCGGCGCGGTGACCTGGGCGAGGAGGAGCGGCACCACCCGGGACGCGTCGGCGTTGGGAGCCGCCTCGACGTTGGTGACCACCGGGACGGCGGGGGCGTGCACGGCCATCGGGGCCAGCACGTCGGCGAGCCGCGGCTTGACCGGCTCCATCAGGGAGCAATGGAAGGGAGCGCTCACCGGCAGCGGCAGGGCCCGCTTCGCGCCCAGCTCCTTGCACCGGGCCATCGCCCGCTCCACCGCCGCGGCGTGGCCGGCGATCACCGTCTGCTCGGGAGAGTTGTAGTTGGCGGGAGCGACCACCTCCGCCCCGGCGCTCTCGTCGCAGGCCTGCTTCACCACCTCGGGATCGAGCCCGATGATCGCCGCCATCGCCCCGACGCCGGCGGGAACCGCCTCCTGCATGAACCGGCCGCGGGCCCGCACCGCCTTCACCGCGTCCTCCAGCGAGAGGGTGCCGGCGGCGACCAGCGCCGACCACTCGCCGAGCGAGTGCCCGGCCACCAGCACCGGTGCCGCCTTGGCGCGCTTCGCGAGGACCGCGTGGGCGGCCACGGAGACCGTGAGGATCGCCGGCTGGGTGTTGGCGGTGAGCCGGAGCGCCTCCTCGGGACCCTCGAAGATCAGCTCGGTGAGCTTTTCGCCCAGGGCGGCGTCCGCCCGCTCGAAGATCTCGCGGGCCTCCGGGAACTCCGCGGCCAGCGCCTTGCCCATCCCGACCGTCTGGCTGCCCTGGCCGGGAAACACGTACGCGATCTTGCCCGACATCCGAACTCTCCGATGAGGATGATCTGACCGCCCCGTTGCTCGGGAGGCGCGCCGTGATAACCCAAGCCCGGCCGCCGCGACAACCCCCCTCGAACGACTCAATGCGTCAAGATCCCGGGCTTTTTTTCACCAGGCAACGACAACTGAAAGCAGGAGCGGTCGACCGTGCGCTCCCGAGACGGTTGACACGACGACGACGTCTCGGTCACGCCGTCTTGTCGCACGAGTCGCCGCCGCGTTTCGTGGCAGTCGGCGACTCGACGTCTCGCGGGCGCGAGCCACCGGCTCACGCCGCTTCGATCACGAGATCCCGAACCCGGGCGCAGGCCGCGGAGATTTCCCCGCGCGCGTCGTGCCGGGAGGCCTCGTCGGCGGCCCGAATGGCGTTGCGGATCGCCAGCGCGTTCGATCGGCCGTGGGCGATGATCACCGTCCCGTCGCAGCCCACCAGCGGTGCGCCGCCGTACTCGGAGTAGTCCATCGCCCGCTTGATCCCGGCGAACGCCGGCTTGAGCAGGTAGCCGCCGACCTTGGTGCGGAGCGTGGAGAGCACCCCGCGCTTCAGCAGGGTGCTGAAGGCGGTGGCCACGCCCTCGGTGGTCTTGAGGACCACGTTACCGGTGAAGCCGTCGGTGGCGACGACATCGAACTCGCCGGTGAAGAGGTCCCGGCCCTCGGCGTAGCCGCCGAAGTCGATCCCACGATCCCGGAAGAGCGCCTCGGCGGCGGCCCGGGTCAGCGCCGTCCCCTTGGACAGCTCCTCGCCATTGGAGAGCACGCCGACCTTCGGCCGGGCCACGCCCACCACCTGCCGCACGTAGGCCTCGCCCATCACCGCGAACTGGGCGATGTGCACCGGCCGGACGTCGACGTTGGCGCCGGCATCGATCAGCACCATCCGCCCCCGAATCGTGGGCAGGAAGGTGGCGATCGCCGGTCGCTCCACCTCGGGGAGCCGCCCCAGGACGAGCAGGGCCGCGGCGAGCATGGCGCCGGAGTTCCCGGCGGACATGCACGCGTCGGCCTCGCCGGCCCGGACCAGATCGAAGATCACCCGGAGCGACGAGTCCTTCTTCTTCCGGACTGCCTGGGCCGGGTGCTCCGACATCTCCACCACCTCGGTGGTGTGATGCACGGAGATCCCGCGCTGGGTGGTGGCGTCGAGCCGGGCGAGCTCCGCCCGGATGCGCGCCTCGTCACCGACGAGCACCACCTCGACATCGAGGTCGCGACAGGCCTGGACCGCGCCCTCGACGACCACGGCCGGAGCGTGGTCCCCCCCCATCGCATCGACCGCGATGCGCGCCATCGGTCCCCACGGGCGAGGCCCGGAGGCCCCGCGGCAGAGTTACGCCTCGACCTCGACCACCTGCCGGTCCTTGTAGGTGCCGCAGCTCGGGCAGGCCCGGTGGGCCATCACCGGCTCCTGGCACTTCGGGCAGCGGGTCACGTTCGGCGCGGTGATCTTCCAGTGCGCGCGGCGCTGGTCGCGCTTCTGGCTGGAGGTACGCTTCTTCGGAACGCCCACGGTCGTCTCCTGTTTCTTCCGGCGGGCGGATCGGCGCCGCCGACGAAAGCGGCCTTCTACACGCCCTTGCGTTTGGGATCAAATCCCCTCTTGCCCGGAGGCCAGGCGGCCGACCGGGCACGGGGCCTAGGTCAACTTGATGTCCTTGAGCGCCGCGAGCCGCGGATCGACCGGATGCCGGTCGCAGCCGCAGTCGCCCTCGTTGAGATTCGCGCCGCACACCTGGCAGAGGCCCTGGCACTCCTCGCGGCAGGACACGTACAGGG
>JAEZJH010000144.1 GCA_023436385.1 Pseudomonadota bacterium | reverse complement strand
ACGTAGAGCTGCACGAGATCGCCGCCATCTGCCACGGGTTCGTCGGCGCCGACCTCGAGGCGCTGTGTCGCGAGGCGGCGATGATCTGCCTCCGGCGGGTCCTTCCCGACTTCGACCTGTCGCGGGGAGCGATCCCCGACGAGCTGCTGGCACGGCTCGAGGTGACCAAGAGCGACTTCCTGACCGCCCTCCGGGACATCGAGCCCTCGGCGATCCGCGAGGTCTTCGTCGAGGTTCCCGACGTGCGCTGGAACGACGTCGGGGGGCTGGACGAGGTCAAGCGCCACCTCGTCGAGGCCGTCGAGTGGCCGCTCCGGCACGCCGACCTGTTCACGCAGGCCGACGTCCGGCCGCCGAAGGGCATCCTGCTCACCGGACCGCCGGGCTGCGGCAAGACCCTCCTCGCCAAGGCGGTGGCCACGGAGAGCGGGGTTCGCTTCATCTCCGTGAAGGGAGCGGCGCTGCTCTCGATGTACGTCGGCGAGTCGGAGCGGGCGGTGCGGGAGGTGTTCCACAAGGCCCGGCAGGCGGCGCCCTGCATCGTCTTCTTCGACGAGATCGACGCGCTCTTTCCCCGGCGTGGATCGGGCGGGGACTCCCACGTCGGCGAGCGGGTGATCAGCCAGTTCCTGACGGAGATGGACGGCATCGAGGAGCTCCAGGGGGTCCTGGTGCTCGGGGCCACCAACCGCCGGGACCTGCTGGACCCGGCGATGCTCCGGCCCGGCCGCCTGGAGACGATCGTCGACATCCCGCTGCCCGACGCGGAAGATCGGGCCCAGATCTTCGCCGTGCACCTGCGGGGCAAGCCGCTGGCAAACGCCGTGGACCTCGGGGGCCTGGCGGCCAGGGCCGAGGGGCTCAGCGGCGCGGACATCGCCGGGCTCTGCGCCACGGCGGCCCGGAGCGCGATTCGTCGGGTGGTCGAGGCGCCGGAGACGGAGCGGCGGCGGGTGGTGATCGAGCCCCACGATGTCGAGGAGGCGCTCGCGCAGGTCCTGGAGCGAGTCCGCGCGGCACCGCGAGGTGCCGGGGAGTACCGTCCGTCATGAACCCGGGAAAGGCCGTCTACCTGTTCTGTTGCGCCCGCGCCGACCTTCTGCCGGCGCAGTTGGAGCCCGAAGGACTCGGGAGCGGAAGCGCGGTACTGCAGTACCGGTGGCGCGATCTCGCCGCCGTGATCAGCGAGGAGTCGCTCGAGGAGTTCACCGGCCCGGAGGCCGAGGCGCGCTTGCAGGAGCTGGCCTGGCTGGCCCCTCGGGCGATGCGTCACCAGCAGGTGGTCGCATACGCCGCCCGATACTCGCCGGTGTTCCCCGCCCGCTTCGGGACGATCTTCTCCTCTCTCGACTCCCTCGAGGCCTTGCTGGCCCAGCACGGCGACGCCATCCGGGCCTTCCTCGATTGGACCGCTGGAGCCGAGGAGTGGGGCCTCAAGGGATTTCTCGACCGCAAGCAGGCCCGGGAGCACCTGGTCAACGAGGAGCTGGCCTCCGGGAGCGCGAAGCTCTCCTCCTCGCCGGGCCTGCGCTACATGCAGGAGCGCCGCCTCCGGGCGGAGGCGGATACCAGGGTGAGCCGCTGGTTGGGCGAGACCGAAGCGAGGCTCCACGAGGAGCTGTCGACGCGCGCGGTGGAGATGATGCGGCGCAAGCTGCTCTCCGCCGGTTCCACCGAGACTCCCGGCGAGATGGTGCTGAACAGGGCCTTCCTGGTCCCCAGGAGCGGCGTCGACGCGTTCCGCGTCGCCGTCGAGCGGGTCGCCCAGGAGTGGCGCGCCTGGGGGCTCGCCTTCGAAACGGTGGGGCCTTTTCCTCCGTATAGCTTCACGCCGGGGCTCGCCGAGCGGCAGCCATGAAGCGGTTGCTCTACTGCGTGTTTCTCGGCGGCGGCAGCCGGAAGCTCCCCGCGCTTCGGGGCGTGGACGGCAGGCCGGTGTCGTGTATCGGCGACGGCGGGCTGTGTGCGGCGACCTCCCCGGTCGAGGAGGTGTCGCTGGTCTCCACGGTCGAGCGGATCCTCGCCTACGCGGAGGTGGTGGAGGCGATCTTCGGCCGGCGGGCCATCGTGCCGATGCGCTTTGGGTCGATCCTCGAGTCGGAGGCCGAGGTCATCCGTCACCTCCAGGAGCGCGCCCCGGAGTACCGGGCGTGGCTGCGGGAGCTCGCGGGGTGCGCGGAGATGGGGATTCGCGTGCTGGAGGTTCCGCGCGCGGTCCGGGTCGAGCCCGCGGAAGGCCCCCGGTCCCGGGCGCGGCCGCCGCCCGCGCCGCGCTCCGGCCACGCCTACCTCCAGGCCCGCGCGGAGGTCTTCCGGCAGGACGAGGAGCCCGCCCGCGACCTGAGCGGGCTCGTCGAGCGGTATCGCCGCACCTTCCACGGCCTGTACACCAGGATGAAGGTCGAGTTGCCGGGGCCGGTGCGGCTGGTCGTCGGGATCGCCGGAACGCCCCGGCTCGAAACCGGCGCCGGCGGGGTGACCTCCGGGCCGGTGCCACCGGTGGATCCCGCCCGGCAGGGCGCGCTGGCGATGTCCTTCCTGGTCCCGAAGCGACGGGTCGAGGCCTTCCGCCAGGCCTTCGAGCGGATCGGCCCGGGGGAGGCCACGAGCCGGTTGAGCGGGCCGTGGCCTCCCTACAGCTTCGTCACGCCGTAACCGAGACCGGCCCGCGGAGCCTCCTCGCCCCGGCGTCGGCGTCGTGCCCCCAAACGCCAAGCGCACCCGAGGTTCCGCCGCGGGTGCGCTTGGCTGGTTCTGCGGGTTCTGGGCTGCCGGTGCTGCTGCAACCCGGTCGCGGCCACGGCCGCGTCAGTGGTGCTGCGGCGGAGGCGTCTCGGAAGGCGGCCTGGACATCGTCGGTTCGCCCCCGTAGCGAGGCACGCCGGTCTCTCCGAACCGCCCGCCGGCCTCGCGCCGGGCCCAACGGTTGGAGTAGCGGCGCGCGACGTCGATGCTCCCGACGCCGAAGGCAATCGCCGCCGCCACGGCCGCGGCCCCTACCAGCGCGATGAAGGTCGCGGTGACGATGTTGGGCGCGATTCCCAGCTGGTCGAGGGCCATGAACACCGACAGCGCGATCACCGCGACCCGAGCGCCACGGCCCACCCAGGCGCTCGTCATGTCGGACAGGAGGTCGCCGAGCACGTTCGCCACGGCGATGGCGACTCCGACGATCAGCGCCGCCACCAGCACCCGGGGCACGTAGCCGAGGATCTGGTTGAGCCCGGCCGACAGCGTCGCCAGCCCCAGGGCCTGCGACGCCAGCGACAGGGTCGCCAGGATGCCGATCCAGAAGACCGCCAGGCCGGCGGCACGCGAGGCCGACCTCCGCTGCGTGGCAGCACCCGGACGCAGCCGTCGGCTCACGAAACTGTCCAGCCCCGCCCGCTGGAGCAGCCGGGTGGCGACGGCGCCGAGGAGGCGAGAGACCAGGTATCCGACCACCAGGATGAGGATTCCCGACACGAGGCTGGGAAGGAAGCCGACGAGCTGGCCAACGCCCGTGCTGAAGTAGTCTCGAAGCTGTCCGGTCATCGAACCCTCCACGAGCCGAAGGTTGCGGCGCCGGATTGGCATCCGCAACGGGCCAACGTGGCGGACCGAGACGTTGCCCGGCGAGCCGGGCAACGAGTTCTCTTGAGCGACGGACCAGCGGGCGCGAGGCCGCGGGAGCGAAACCGGGGATGGGGCCCGACACCTGGACTGCCGAAGGAACGTCTGGCGCTGGCGCGGCGGGGAAGGCCGCTCCCGCTGCTGGAGGTAACGGGTACGGCCGTTGCCCGGCCAGCAGAGCGTGCCCGGTTCCGACAGTCACCGGCGTCGACGCCGTTCCGGCCCGAGACGCGCGCCGGGGTGGGAGGACCCGGTTTTCCGGCAAACGGGCCTCCGAAGGAGGTCGGGCGGATTCCAGACGGGGAGCAACTTTCCGGCCGGCGCGGAATTCAAGACATTGCGGTTGCCTTGCCGTTGAAATCTCGCAACCCGGCCATCCCGTATTCGCCACCCGGGCGAGAAGTGGCGGTGGCAACGGCCCCGGCAGCGCTGCTCCCGAACCAAACCGTGCTTGTTTTCACGAATAAGAGGCCTATTCTCCATTTAGCGACAACCATTTGTCGCGAGGAGGATGGGATGGGTACGGTTGAGATTTCCAAGACCAAGACGACCTCGCGGCTGGACGATACCTGGCGCGGGGTCCGCATGGTGGTCTGGGGAGTCTGCACGATGATCGCGTTGGCCGCCGGCGGTCTGATCGCCGCGCTCGCTTTCATGGCCCTTCCGATCGTCGGCATCTACCTCTTCGTCGGCGCCTTCCTCTTCGGCCTGGTCTGGGCGTTCTCGGCGGGCCTGGTCGGCAAGGCGTGGCACGCCTGGTTCGGCGGAGCCCGCGGCCGGTCCCGCCGCGCCGTTTCGGGATCCTGAGTCGGGCCTTCGGCCCCGCCGCGCCGCAGCCGCTGCCGCCGCAGCGCGGACTCGGTGCCGGACCAGAGGAGCAGGCCGAGCCCGATCAACCCGCCGGCGGTGGCGTACGGCTCCGGCGCCCGGCCGGTCCACGGGCCGATCAGTCTTCGGGTGGACCCGGTCAGGACCCGGCCCGGGATCCGCCGGGACGCTCCCGCGGGAGGGTCACGCGGAAGGTGGTTCCCGAGGTGGCGGTCGAGGTGACCTCGACCTGTCCGCCGTGGCTCCTCACGATCCGGTCGACGATGAAGAGGCCCAGGCCGATCCCGCGGGTGGCGCCGTCGGCGCCCTGACCGCGGAGCATCGGCTCGAAGATCCGGGCGAGGAGGTTCGGCGGGATCGGATCGCCCCGGTTGTGTACGGAGAGCTCCACGCGATCCCCGCCGCCGCGTGTCTCGATTTCCACAGCCGTCCCCGGCGGGCTGTAGGAGAGCGCGTTGGAGACCAGGTTGGTCACCAC
>JAEZJH010000121.1 GCA_023436385.1 Pseudomonadota bacterium | reverse complement strand
CCAGGTCCCAGGTAGGGCCACGGCCGTCCCGGTCAAGACCGGAACGGCCGGGGGGATCGCCGGGGCCCCGCGCGGCGGCGGGGCCCCGGGTACTGCCGGTGCGGCTAGAGCTTCGTCGTCCCGCAGGAGCAGCCGGTGCAGGACGTGCAGCCGGTGGCCGGAGCGCCGTTCGGGAGGCCGAGCGTCACCAGCGCCTCCTCGAAGGTCGCCAGCGCCTGCTCGGTGGTGCAGCGCTCGAGGCGCTTGCCGCCGATCTGCACCGAGGGGCCGCGGTCGCAGGCCTCGAAGCAGAAGGACGCCCGGACGTCGACCTCGTTGTCGAGGCCCCGGGTCTCCACCTCCTGGAGCAGCCGCTTCAGGATCGACTGCGACCCCTTCACGAAGCAGCTGGTGCCGACGCAGACGGTGACCTTCAGCGGGTCCTTGGCGACGGCGCCGGTCAGGCCCAGGTCCTCGTCGGCGATGCGGCGGCGGCTCTGGTACTCGGTGTGGAGGAGTTCGTGGGCCTTGTGGCCGCCGATCTCCCCGAGGGTCTCGTCGTAGACCCGGGCGACGTAGCAGTTCTCCTGGCTCTTGTGCAGGCCCAGGTCCTTGTCCGCCGCGTAGAGCGCCTTGGTGCGGGCGCGCCGGGCGGCGACCGGATCCTCGGCCACCGGCTGGCCGGCGCCGCCGATGCAGCCGCCGGGGCAGGCCATCACCTCGATCAGGTCGTAGTCGGAGGCGCCCAGGCGGACGCGGTCGGCGAGGGCCTTGGCGTTCTTCAGCCCGTGGACCACGGCCAGCTTCAGCCGCTGCCCGCCGACGGAGACGGTGGCCTTGCGGACGCCGTCCTCGCCCCGGACCTGGTGGAAGTCCACCGACTTCAGCTTCTCGCCGGAGAGCTTCTCCGCCGCGTAGCGGAGCACCGCCTCGGTGACGCCGCCGGAGTTGCCGAAGATCACGCCGGCGCCGGTCTTGAAGCCCATCGGCAGGTCGAACGACTCGGGCGCGAGGTTCGCGAAGCGGAGGCCGGCCTCCTGGATCATCAGGGCCAGTTCCTGCGTCGAGAGGACGTAGTCGGTGTCGGGCTGCCCGTCCTTCCCGAGCTCGGGGCGCCGCGCCTCGAACTTCTTCGCGGTGCAGGGCATGATCGACACCACCACGATGTCCTCGCGGCGGCAGCTCCACTCCTTCGGCAGCGTCTCCTTGGCCAGGGAGCTGAGCATCCCCTGGGGCGAGCGGCAGGAGGAGAGGTTGGGGAGGAGCTCGGGGTAGTACTGCTCCGCGAACTTCACCCACGCCGGGCAGCAGGAGGTGAAGAGGGGCAGGTCCTCCCCGCCGGTCTTGCGGCGGAGGAACTCGTTGGCCTCCTCGATCACCGTGAGGTCGGCGGAGAACGACGTGTCGTAGACGGCGTCGAACCCGAGGGCCTTGAGGGCCGCCACCGCCTGGCCGGTGAGGTGCGGCCCCGGCGGCAGGCCGAAGGCCTCGCCGAGGGCGACGCGGACCGCCGGGGCGATCTGGGCGACGACCTTCTTGGTGGGATCGGCCAGGGCCGCCCAGACGCCGTCGAGCTCCGAGGCGACGTAGAGCGCGCCGGTGGGGCAGACCGCGGCGCACTGCCCGCAGTTCACGCACTCGCCCGCGCCGATGTCCTTGTTGAACGCCGGCACCACGGTGGCCTCGTGGCCGCGGAACGCGAAGTCGATCGCGCCCACGCCCTGGACCTCGGCGCACATCCGGACGCAGTCGCCGCACTTGACGCACTTGTTCGGATCGCGAACCAGCGACACCGAGGAGTGGTCGAGGGGCTTGCGGTCGAGCACCGAGCCGAAGCGGATCTCGGTGATCCCGAACCGCCGGGCCAGGTCCTGGAGCTTGCAGTTCCCGGACTTGGGGCAGGTGGTGCAGTTGCAGTCGTGGTTGGCGAGGAGCAGCTCGACGGTCATCCGGCGGATGTCGCGGAGCTCCTTGGTGTTGGTCCGCACCACCATCCCGGCCTCGGGCGGCTGCGAGCAGGCGCCCTGGATGCCGCGGCCCTCGATGTCGACGATGCAGAGCCGGCAGGCCCCGTAGATCGACAGCTCGGAGTGGTAGCAGAAGGTCGGCAGGTCGATGTCGGCCTTGCGGATCAGCTCGAGGAGGTTGCGCTCCCCTTCGATGGGGATGCTCCGACCGTCGATGGTGACGAACGCGGTATCGCTCATGGTGGTTCGCTCGGTGGATGACGTACGCACGGTCAGATCCCCTGGACGGCGCCGAGGCGGCAGGTCGTCGCGCAGGCGCCGCACTTGATGCACTTGGTGTCGTCGATGACGTGGGCCTGCTTCCGTTCGCCGGTGATCGCGCCGGTGGGGCACGCCTTCACGCAGAGGTGGCAGCCCTTGCACTTCTCCGCGTGGATCGACGGCCGCGCCAGCGCCTTGCACTCGCCCGTGGGGCAGCGCTTGTCGACGACGTGGGCGATGTACTCGTCGCGGAAGTAGCGGAGGGTGGAGAGCACCGGGTTCGGCGCCGTCTTGCCCAGGCCGCAGAGCGAGCCCTTGCCCACGGCGGGGGCGAGCTGCTCGAGCAGCTCGATCGTCTTCAGGGTGCCCCGGCCCTCGGTGATGTCGCTGAGGAGCGAGAGCATCTGCTTGGTGCCCTCGCGGCAGAGCACGCACTTGCCGCAGCTCTC
>JAEZJH010000093.1 GCA_023436385.1 Pseudomonadota bacterium | reverse complement strand
TTCGACGACCACGGGCAACCGGTGGGGACGTCTCTGCGGGCCGCTCCCGCCGCGTGCTACGAGAGCGTGTGGACCGCTCCGGCGACCGGGACCTACTACCTCCGGGTCCTGGCCGCCGCCGCGGGCGAGGAGCACCGGTATTTCCTCGAGGTCCGGTGATCGCGCGCCCCGCCCGGCCTCACCGGAGCAGGTCCGGCAAGAGCCGGGCGGCGCCCACCACCTGGTCGGTGGCGCAGGAGAAGGCGAAGCGGACGTGGTTGGCGCCGGCGGGGCCGAACACCTCCCCCGGCGCACTGCCGATCCCCGCCTTCTCGATCAGCCACGAGGTCATCGCCCAGCCGCCGGCGGTGCCGTCGGGGGCTCGCCAGCCGTCGGCGATCCGGGCCCAGAGGTAGAAGGCGCCCGCCGGCCGGAAGGGCCGGAGCGCGGCGACGCCGGCGAGGCCCTCCCAGAGCGCGTCGCGACGCTTCCGGTACTCCTCGGCCATGGTCCGGGTGGCGTCCTGCGGGCCGTCGAGGGCGGCGACGGCGCCCCACTGCGTGGCGGAGTTGACGCCGTTCACCGTGCAGCGGAGCAGCTTGACCATCCGCTCGAGGAGGAGCGGGTCGGGGCAGGCGAGGTACCCGATCCGGAGGCCGCTCATCGCGTAGCTCTTCGACATCGAATAGACGGAGACCACCCGGTCGTAGCCGAGGGAGCCGGCGCTGACGTGTTCGTGGCCGTCGAAGAGGATGTGTTCGTAGGCCTCGTCGGAGAGCACCCAGAGACCGTGGCGCGCCGCCACCGCGAGGATCGCCTGGAGTCCGGCGCGGTCGATCACCAGGCCGGTGGGGTTGTGCGGCGAGTTGATGACGATCGCCCGGGTGCGCGGCCCCACCGCCGCCTCGATCGCCGCCGGGTCGTAGCGATAGCCGTGGGTCTCGTCGAGCCGGACCCGTCGCGGCACGCCGCCGGAGAGGACCACGTTGTCGGCGGTCTCGGTCCAGGTCGGGTCGGGGAGGATCACCTCGTCCCCCGGCTCGCAGAGGGCCCGGAAGGCGACGTAGAGCGCGTTCATCGCCCCGTTGGTGACCAGCACCTGCTCCGGCCCGGAGACGGGGAGGCCGTTCCGCTCCCGGAGTTTCCGGGCGATCGCCTCCCGGAGCGGCGCGATTCCGGCGCCGGCGGTGTAGTGGGTGTGTCCGTCCCGAAGCGCCTTCTCGATCGCCGCGAGGACGTGCGGGGGCACGGCGAACGACGGATCCCCCGACTCGAGCCGAAACACCTGCTTGCCCTGCGCCTGCTGGTGGAGCAGTCGATCGCGCACGGAGACGATTCCGCCCAGGGCGATCGAGTCGACGATGTGTCCCATTCCGCCCTCCCGCGTCGCGGCGGCGGGGCCAGCGGGCCCGGACCGCGGACTCCGGCCCGGGGCGCGACCGCGACGCGACGCTCACGAACCGTTCAAGTTAGCCACCGTCCGGGAGGCTCGTACCCCGGAATTCCGGGTTGCCCGCCGCCCACAGGGGCAGGCAGGGCCCGGGCCGGGTGGTGTCGCGCCGTCGGGGCGGATCGGGATCGGCCGGCGCGTTCGCGCCGCGGGAAAGCGCGGCCCGCCTGGTCCAACCGGCGGACGGCGAGGGGAGTGCCCCTGGAGCCCTGGGGGCCGGCGGGCAGGAACGGCGACGGCCCGGACCATCGGGCCCGGGCCGTCGGTGGCCGCCGGGCGAGCGCGGAGGCTCGCCGGCGGCACAGAACCCTACCGGTTACCGGAACGCCTTCGGGTTCGGGCCGGCGGCGAGCACGTCCGCGGGGCAGCCGTCCGCGAACTTCTTGAAGTTCTCCACGAAGCGCTGGGCGAGCTGGAGGTACCGGTCGCGGTGGGCCTCCGGATTCTCCCAGGTGGAGGCCGGGTCGAGGATCCGATCGGGCACGCCGTCGCAGCGGGTGGGGACCTCGAAGCCGAACACCGGGTCGGTGCGGAAGGGCACGTCGTTCAGCTTGCCGTCGAGCGCGGCGTTGAGCAGGGCCCGGGTGTGGGCGATGCTGATCCGCTTGCCGACGCGGTAGGGGCCGCCGGTCCAGCCGGTATTCACCAGCCAGCAGGTGGTGCCGTAGCGCTCGATCTTCCGCCGGAGCAGGTCGGCGTAGAACGAGGGCCGGTGGACCATGAACGGGCCGCCGAAGCAGGTGGAGAAGGTGAGCGTCGGCTCGCTGCTCATCCCGATCTCCGTGCCCGCCACCTTGGCGGTGTAGCCGGAGATGAAGTGATACACCGCCTGCGCCGGGGTGAGCCGGGCGATCGGGGGCATCACGCCGGTGGCGTCGCAGGTCAGCATCACCACGTTCTTCGGGTGGCCGGCCCGCTTGTCCGGGACGCCGTTGCCGATGAAGGCGAGCGGATAGGAGGCCCGGGTGTTCTCGGTGAGCCGGTCGTCGTCGAGGTCGATGTTGCGGGTGACCGGGTCGTAGACCACGTTCTCGAGGATGGTGCCGAAGCGCCGGGTGGTGGCGTAGATCTCCGGCTC
>JAEZJH010000067.1 GCA_023436385.1 Pseudomonadota bacterium | reverse complement strand
GGTCGTCCCCAGGGCGATCTCGTCCCCGGACTGCAGGGCGCCCTTGTTCCCCCTGCGCCCGTTGACGAAGGTGCCCTCGGCCGCCCCCATGTCGATCACCGACAGCGAGCCGTCCCCCCCGATCTCGATCACCGCGTGGATGCGGGAGACCCGCTCGTCCTCGAGGCAGAGATGGGCCGAGGAGAGGCGGCCGATCTTGATGATGTCGCGGTGAAACTCCCGGGTCGCCACCGCCTCGCCGTCCCGGAAGACCCGCACCGTGAGCGGAATCGCCATTGACCGTCTCCTGCCCCGACGCTCGTTCGTGACTACAGCTCGCCCACCGACTCGAGGACCTCGTCCCGGAACTCCTCCCGGATCTTGATGAGGTTCGAGTGGTTCACCCGCTTCCGGGCGTCGAGGTACTCGCCGTCCGGCCGGGTGAGGTCACCCTGGATGGTGTCGTCCTCGAAGTTGATCACCGTCTTCTTCTCGTACTGCACCTTGCCCGCCTCGGCGGCGTCGGCCGGACCGGCCACCCCGAGGAGGGCGGCGGCGATCGCGGCCAGGAACAACGGCTTCCTCATCCTCGGGTCCTCCGGCAGTCCCTTGCCCGACGAGCGGGACGGCTTCCGGTTTCGCTCCCCCGACTGGCACGGCCGGGGACGTTCAGGATGTGCATCCGCCCTACAGGTCATCGACCGGCTCGTCGGGGTCTCGGGCCACGGCGCCGCTCGCCGGCCCCGCCGGAGTGGCAGTCTCCGGGGCCTTCTTCCCGGGCGCCGCCTGAACCTTCGCCGGAGTGCCCCCGTCCTCCTGGGCCCCCTGCCGCGCCCGATCCTGGGCCTCGAGCTTGTCGAGCTTCTCGCGCTGGGAGGCCTCGTCCTTCTCCGCCCGGGCCCGGTCCTCGGCCTCCTGCTTCGCCCGCTCCTCCGCCGCCTTGACCTCGGCGCGGGCCTGGATCAGCGCCTCGCACTCGCGCATGTAGGCGAAGACCGGGTGGTCCGCGGGCAGGTTGAGCGGGTGCCCGGAGACGAACGACCGGTAGCCGGCGAGCGCCTGGTCCGGCGCGTCCTTGTACTTGTGGAGGATCACCGCGGTGGCGAAGGCCGGGTTGGGATCGTCGGGGGCCAGCTCCCGCGCCTTCGCGTAGGAGGCGAGGGCCTCGTCGAGCTTGCCCTGGGCCCTTAGCGAGAGGCCGAGATCGTAGTGGAGGGCGGCGTCGTTCGGGCTCTTCCGCAGGAGCTCCCGGAGTGCCTCTTCCGCCGCCGGCCAGTTCCGCTGGGCGAGGAACAGCTCCGCCAGCCGCTGCCGCGAGGGGAGGTGATCGCCCCGGACCGAGAGCGCCCGGCGGTACTGCACGATCGCCGCCTCGGCCCGCTCCTCCTTCTCGAGGATCCGGCCCATCGTGTAGTGGAGCTCCGGGTCCTTCTCGTCGAGCTTCACCGCCCGGAGCGCCACCAGCTTCGCCAGCGGCAGCTCCTCGCGATCGAGGTAGACCCGCATCAGCACCTTGTGGGCGGTGAGGTTCTTCGGGTCCCGGAGCAGCGCCTCCCGGGCCAGCTCGAGGGCGCGGTTCGGATCCCCGCCCTCCCGGTACAGCTCGGCGAGCCGGGCCCTGGCGCCGGCGTCGTCCGGGTAGGCCCGGAGGATCCCCTTGTACTGCTCCTCCGCGGCGTCCCGGTTGCCCTCGTTCTCCATCAGGACGCCGAGGTTCTCGTAGGCCACCGCCAGCGACGGCTTCTGCCGGATCGCCCGGCGGTAGTGCTCGGCGGCCTCGGCGTGCCGATCCTGCCACTCGGCGATCACGCCCAGGTTGAAATGGGCCTCGGCCAGCCGGTCGTCGGCCTCGATCACCGCCTGGAAGCGCCGGGCGAGGGCGTCGAGGTCGACCACCTTCAGCTTCTTGCCGTCCTCGTGGAACTTCACGGCCTCCTCGAACTTCCGGAGGGCGGTGGGAGAGATCGGCTCGTCGGCCCGGGCGGCGGAACGCGCCGCCGGCACCTCGATCGCCCGGGAGGGCACGCCGGAGGTGGCGCAGGCCCCCAGGGCGAGGACGAGGACCGGGACGGCGAGCGGTGCGCGGAGCGTCTTCATCACAGGAGATCCTCGTCCTCGGGCTCGTCGGAGGCGCGGGCCGGGAGCGGCGGTTCGTCGACCGGGGCGGTGGGAGACGGCTCGAGCTCGCGCTCCAGGTCCTTCCCCGGCGCCACGTCGCGCCCCCGGGCCGGCGCCGGGCCGGACCGGGTGGGCGCCTTCTCGTTCACCACCGCGGGCACGTCGGAGGCGGCCACCGGCTTCGGCACCGGCTGGATCCCGGCGAGGAGCCCGCGGCCCTCCTTCGCCACCGGGGCCGACTTCGGCGTCATCGTCGCCTCGACGATCTTCGGGTACCGATCCCCGGCGACGTCCTCGAGGATGGTCAGCGCTTCCCGGGCGCAGCTGTCGTCGATGCCGAACTCCCGCGCCTTGGTCACCGCGCTCGCGAACGCCTCGATCGCCTTCGCCTCCACCGGCGCCGCCTGCTCGGCCAACGCCGACTTGTAGGCGTCGACGAGATCGCCCCGGAGCCCGGAGGGCACCGGCGCGTCGTAGAGCGACTGGGCGAAGCGGCGGTAGGCGAGGCCGATCCGGTCGAGGGCGCAGACCGCCGGGCCGGGAACGCCGAAGCCCACCGTCTCCGTGTAGCGCTTCTGCACCTGGAGGAGCGCCCGGCCCTTCTCCTTGAGCCGCTCCGCCATCACCTGCTCCGGGAGCCGCAGCCGGATCCGATCGAACTCGTCGAAGGTCTCGCGGGAGAGGTGGTAGTGGACCCAGGCCACCGCCTCCATCGCGCCGCCGGGGCCGGTGGAGAGCTTTGCCCGGCCCTTGGGCCCGAGGCGCCGGTAGGCGTACCAGATCTCCTCCCGGTCCTGCTTCGCCAGGGTCCGCTTTCCCTGCCGCTCGTGGAGCTTCATCATCCGGTAGCGGGCGACGATCTTCCGGTCGGGGTCCCGGCCGTACTGCCGCTCGAACTCTTCGAGCTGCCGGAGCGCGGCGGTGAAGGCGCGGTTCG
>JAEZJH010000055.1 GCA_023436385.1 Pseudomonadota bacterium | reverse complement strand
CGGTAGACGCGAGGTCGTCCCGCTCCCCGGCGTCGGATCCGGCCGGTCCGGGTATCCCGGGCCCCCATGATCGCCGGCAGCGGCCGTTGTTGGTTGACAAGATTTCCGTAGGACAAGGCCTCGCCACCGTGCCGCCGCTGGACGAGCCGCACGGACTTGGGCAGGATCGGGAGCATCGACCGAACGGGAGGGACGCATGGGCCGGAGGGGGCTGGCCTCGATCGCGGTGGTCTTCCTTTTCGTCTCCTGCGGCGGGGAACCGGGCGACGCCGGGTCCGAGGAAGGGGCCGGCGGTACGGTTGGCCCCGGTGGTTCGGGAGGCGTCGGCGGCACCGGCGGGGAGGGCGGGACCGGCGGAGCCGGGGGGGCTGGCGGAACCGTGGATCCGGACGCGCCGCGGATCGACTCCCTGGTTCCCGACCACGGCCTGCCGGGGACGGTGACCGAACTCCGTGGCCAGCGGCTCCGGGGCACGCGAGAACAGCTGGTGCTCTTCCGCCCCGGCGTCGCCGCGCGCCTGCTCGCTGCGGGCCAGGATGGCACCTGGATCCGGGCGGTCGTGCCGGTGGGCGCGGAGTCCGGTCCGGTGCGCGTGCGGCTGGACGGCGAGAGCCATTCGGGACCGTCGTTCACCGTCGAGGAGGGATCGCCCGTCCCGTCGATCGAGCGAATTCGACCCGACTACGTGAGAGCCGGCGTTCCGGGGGCGACGGTGGAGCTCGAGGGCTTCGGGTTCTTCTCGTCGTCACGGCTCTACTTCGGCGAAGAGGAACTCGCGCCGACCTCGCTCACCGAGACGGTGATCCGGGTGTTCCTGCCGGAGGCGCTGCTCTCAACACCGGGGCGCCGGAGCTTCCGGGTGGAGAACCAGGCGCCCGGGGGCGGCATCGCGGAGATCCCGTTCCAGGTGTCGGGGCCGTTCAACGTGGTCTCGGCGGAGGCGCTGTCCCAAACCAGCGTGAGGGTGGTCTTCGACCAGCGGCTGGATCCGGAGTCGGCTTCGAGCCAGTTCCACTACAAGCTCGACTGTTTCACTTGAGGCTCGATCCCGCCCTCGGTCGCGGGCGCCGAGGTTCGGTCGCAGTTCCCGGGAACGGAAGTGATCCTCAAGACCGGCAACCAAGCTCACCTGCGGGACTACGCGGTGATCGTGGACCGGAAAGTCCGGAGTGCCGGGGGCGACGTGTTGGAGAACACGGAGGCGAGGTTCAAGGGTTTCTAAGTACCGGCTCCGCAGACACGGCGCTCCTCCCGGTCGACACCCGCCGAGCCTCGGCGGTGCCCACCGGGGGGAGCCGTGCGTTCGGAGTCCCGGCGCCGCGGCGCCTACCCGAGCAGCGCTTCGACGCCGGCCACGTCCTCCTGGATCAGCCGGGCCGCCTCCCGGGCGGCGGCGGCCGGATCGCCCGACCAGAAGTCGACCCGATCGGTGGAGAGGCCCGGCCCATCCTCGACGCTCCACTCCAGGGCCAGCGTGTCTCCGCAGGAGAGGAGGATCCCCTCGAGGTAATCCCAGCGGGCCCGGGTCTCGAGCAGGGCGAGATCCTCGTCCTCGGGGTCGGGCCACTCGGCGATCACGTCGTAGAGGAGCGCCCGGAGCCGCGCCGGCTCGACCCGGGCGAGGAACCGATCGCGCCGGGCCCGGGGGAGCCGGGCGACCCGCGCCAGGAAGCCCCCGAGCGCCCGCTCGAGCCGGGCCAACGCCGGATCGACGTACCGCGCGAAGGCCTCGCCGTCATACTCGCCGAAGGTCCGATCGGCGGCCACCAGCAGGTGCTCGCAGGGATCGCCCTCCGCCCGGCAGTACGGGCAGGGGGCGAGACACCGGACCTGCTCCCCGGCCTCGACCGCCTCGAAATCGAAGACACCTGGCGCCACCGCTCCCTCGGACCACCGAAGCTCGTGGTGCGGAAGCCCACCGCCGGCCTTCCTCCGTGCCATCGGTCCCTCCCGGTCTGCGGTACGGAAGCAGGATCCCAGCGAGGGCCGAGGGAGGCAACGAGGCGGCCCCGCGACGCCGGGCCGTTTTCGGACATCATCGGGTGGTACGCCGACCCCGCGGGGGGACGCGCGCCTGCCGGTGCCGGCCCGGCCGACGTCACCAGGGCCGGGGTCGGACCTGCCGGCGGACCCGACGCGGTGCCGCGGGACCGGGGATTATCGCGGCACGCGGTAGCGGAGTTCGACCATCCCGCCCTCGAAGCGCGTCACCGCCTCGAGGGCGAGGGTGCCGGCGATCGGGGCTGGAAGGAGCGGGACACCGCCTCCCAGGATCACCGGCACGACGCCGAGCCACAGCTCGTCGAGGAGGCCGCGGGCGGCGAACTGCGCGACCAGGTCGCCGCCACCCACCAGCCAGATGTTCCGGCCGGCGGCGGCGGAGACCATGTCTCGATGGACCGCCTCCACCCCGGCCGCGGTGAAGCGGAGGTTGGCTCCGGGGAGCGGCGGGAGCTTCCGGTGCGTGAAGACCCAGGCCGGTGTGTCGCCATACGGCCAGGGTTCCTGGGCGTCGAGGAAGAACTCGTAGGTCTTCGCTCCCATCGCCAGGGCGCCGACGCCGGCGATGAAGGAGTCGTAGTGGGCCAGCACGTCGGCGGGCATCCCCATGGAGAGGAGCCAGTCGAGTCGGTTCTCTCGATCGGCGATGTAGCCGTCGATGCTGGCGGCCACGTAGTACTGGGTCTTGGTCATCCCCGGAGCATGCCCGATCCACGGCCGCTGGGCCCAGGCTCGGTTGAGCCCTCCGTCCCGCGGCCGACACGACCGCTCGCCGCTACCCGAAGCCCAGCAGGCGGATCAGGAACGGTGCGATCACCGCGGTGATCAGCCCGGAGAGCCCCATCGCCAGCCCGCCGGAGGCGCCGGCGGCGGCCGACTCCGTGTAGATGGCGGCGGTCCCCAGCCCATGGGCGGAGACACCCATCGCCGTGCCCCGAACCGCGGGATCGCGGATCCCCAGGCGATCGAGGGTCCAGGGCCCGAGCACCGCGCCGAGGACGCCGGTGAGGATCACCAGCACGGCGGTGAGGGACGGCAGCCCGCCGATTTCGGCGGCGATCTCCATGGCGATCGGGGTGGTGACCGACTTCGGCGCCAGGGACAGCACCACCTCCCGCTCGGCGCCGAGGATCCGGCCGAGGAGCACGGCGCTGGTGAGGGCGGCGATGTTGCCGGCGAGGAGCCCCGCGGTGAGCGGGAAGGCGAGGCGGCCGAGCATCGGCAGGGACTGGGCGAGCGGCACCGCCAGGGCCACGGTGGCGGGGCCGAGGAGCAGGTGGAGGATCTTCGCGCTCTCGAAGTAGGTCGGGTAGGGGACCTCCGCGACCACCAGATACACCGCCAGCCCGGCGATGGTCAGCGCGGTGGGATTCAGAAACACGTGGTTGCCGGAACGGCGCTGGAGCCACCGGGCCCCCAGATACAGGAGCAGGGTGAGCAGCACGCCGGGGAGCGGCGTCGCCCAGAGCGGGCTCATCGGCCCCTCCCGCGCAGCCGGATACGGAGCGCCAGCTTCATGGTGAAGGCGGTGACGGCGAGGGCGAGAAAGGTGCTCCCGAGGATCGCGCCGGCGATCGGCAGCCAGGCCTGCCGGAGCGTCTCGTGGAGGGTGATCACCCCGACGCCGGCGGGGACGAAGAGGATCGGCAGCGCCCGAAGGAAGCCGTCGGCCACGCTGGCCAACCCCGGCGGGACCCGCCGGGCGGTGACGAGGGCCAGCGCCAGGAACCCCATCCCCACCACCGGTCCGGGGACGGGCAGGCGGAGCCAGAGGACGAAGAGCTCGCCGGCGAGCTGGCTGGCGAGGAGGAGGGCGATCCCGGCGAGCATCGATCGGTTCCGTGGGCAGGGAGGGGAGACGATCGCCACGTCGGGCGGAGACCGCCGGCTGCATCCCCCGAACGTGGTCCCGACCGACCGGGACCTCGCGTGCCTGGGGCCCCGGGGAAAAGGCCCGGCCGCGCGGGGATGTGCATGCTGGCGGCGATGGGCGACCACGAACCCACCGGCGCCCGCCCGGTCACCCTGTTCCTCTGCGGCGACGTGATGACCGGCCGGGGAATCGACCAGATCCTTCCGCACCCAGGCGATCCGACGCTCCGGGAGGACTACCTGAAGGACGCCCGGGACTACCTGGGGCTGGCCGAGGAGGCGAACGGTCCGGTGCCCTGGCCGGTGGCTCCCCAGTACGTCTGGGGAGACGCCCTCGCCGCGCTCGACCGGGAACGGCCCGCGGTTCGGGTGGTGAATCTCGAGACCTCGATGACCACCGCCGACCGCTTCTGGCCGGGGAAGGGGATCCACTACCGCATGCATCCGGCGAACGTGGGAGTCCTCGCGGCGGCACGGGTGGATGTATGCG
>JAEZJH010000015.1 GCA_023436385.1 Pseudomonadota bacterium | reverse complement strand
AATGCCGACGCCCGGGCCGACGCCTGCCGCACCACCTGCCGACGGGCCACCTGCGGCGACGGGACCATCGACACCGGCGAGGTCTGCGACGACGGGCCGCGGAACGGCGATCGACCGGGCGATCGTTGCCGCTCCGGCTGCACGCCAGCCGGGTGCGGCGACGGCGTGGTCGATCCGGGCGAAGCCTGCGACGCCGGACCGGCCAACGACGACGCCACGCCCGACGCATGCCGGACCGATTGCACGGCCCCGGCGTGCGGGGACGGGGTGGTCGACTCCGGCGAGGAGTGCGAACACGGCTTCCCGGTCGCCGCCGACACCTGCTCGATCGCCTGCACCTTCACCGCTCCGCCCGCGTGCGGAGCCACCGCCCAGCCGGTGATCGACCTGGCCGCTGCGGGGACGCCCACCGGCCCGATCGCCCTGGCCTACGAGGCCACGGTGCAGATGTATTCCGGCTTTCCGCTCTCGAGTTCCTGCGCCGGCGCCTCGGAGAGCGTCCTCCACGCGCTGGTGCTGCACCAGGCAGCGGTGCTGACGGTCTCCGCCAGCGCCCTCGACGGTCCGGCGCCGGTGCTCCAACTCCGCGGGTCCTGCGACGACGGTCGGAGCGAGCTCGCCTGCACGGCCGATTTCGCGGTTCGGCCCCTGCGCCGCACCCTGGCGCCGGGCGTCTACTTCCTGGGGGTGGCCAAGCGTCAGAGCTATCTCGCGGGCGGGTATCGGCTGGAAGTGAGTTGGGAGCCGCCCCCGGTAGACGGCGACCCCTGCAACGTCACCCCCGGCTCCGGAGTCGAGTGCGCGCCGGGCCTGGCGTGTGGCGTTCGCGCCGGCTCGGCGGGTACCGGCGTGTGCCGGCCGGCGGTGGGCGCCGGGGAGGCGTGCGATCCGGCGGTGATGACCAACGCCTGCATTTCCGGCTTCACCTGCGATCCCGCGACCGCCACCTGCCGGACCACCTGTGGCGACGGCCTGGTGCAGGGCCTGGAGGAGTGCGATCCCCCCAACGCCACCTGCTCGGCGGAGTGCCGCGAACTCGGCCACACCTGCCACGAGCCGGTGGAGCTGGTCTGGGAGCCCTCGTGGTCGTCCGCGACCTTGGCCGGATCGACGCGGGGCTGGTCGGAGGGCTCGATCACCTGCGCGCTGGGCTCCACCGACGCCCCGGAGTTCTTCGCCCGGTTCACCGCTCCGGAGACGGGCGGCTACGCGTTCCGCGCGATCGGGTTCGACCTGGGTGTCGAACTCCGGGATGCCGCCTGCAACGGCGGGCAGGTCCTCGACTGCCGCTCGTGGAAATACCAGGGGTCGGAGGAAGTGGCCGGCGCCGTCCTCCAGGCCGGAGAGACGGTCTACGTCCAGGTCGACGGCTCGCTTCCGTTCCTGGAGGACCGCGGATCGTTCCTACTCGAGGTGACCCGCACCCACTGCGGCAACGGCGTCCACGAGCCCGGTGAGGAGTGCGACGACGCGGACCCGACCACCGCAGGGAACTGCTCGGGCTGCAGGGCCCGGGGGCAGACCTGCGCCCAGCCGTGGGAGATCGCCTGGGATCCGGTCGCTGCCTCCGCCACCTGGACCTCCGACCTCTACAGCTTCTCGACGACGGCCGACTCCGGCTGTGGCGCCCGCGATTTCCCGCAGGCCGTGGGGCAGTTCGTCGCCCCCGCGGCCGGGATGTATGCCTTCGAGCTCCATTCCGACGACGACGCCGCCCTCTCCGTGGTCCGGGGCACCTGCTCCGCCGAAACGGCCCCGTGTTCGAACGATGCCTCCCCCGGATCCACGGAGTTCCTGTCCCTGTCGCTCGGGGCCGGCGAGACCGTCTGGCCCAAGGTCAGCCAGGGCTGGTCCACCGGCAGCTCGCCCGGTCCCTTCTCGCTCCGGATCCGTCCCCTCGCCTGCGGTGACGGGGTCCGCGTCCTCCCGGAAGAATGCGACGACGGAAACACCAGCGACGGAGATGGATGCAGCGCGAGCTGTCTCCTGGAGACCGTGGAGGTCGAACCCAACGACACCCCGGAAACGGGGAACCTCGTGGCTCCCGGCTCGATTTATCGGGGCAGCCTGCCCGTCGGGGACACCGACACCTTCCTGCTCGACGCCGTCGCGGGGACGACCTACCTCATCGAGACGTTCGTCGGGGGCGTGGGAACCTGCTTCGGCACTCCCGTCGAGACACGGCTCACGATCGAGGCCCCGGAGGGCGGTTTCCCGGTCCTGGTCTCCCCCGTCTACCGGAAGTGTTCCCAGGCGACCTGGACCGCCGCCTCCACCGGCCGCCATCGAATCCAGATCGGCTATCCCTCTCCGAGCCGATTCCCGATCGCGCCCTACTACCTCTCGATCGGATTGCGGTGAGCGGGGGGTCAGCGGGCGCCGAAGGTCTTCACCAGCTTGTTGTAGACCCCCATGGTGAGGAGCGGCCCGGGCCACATCCCGATGAACCGGCTAGCGCGGCGCTTGCCCGCCAGCTCGAGGGCCAGGGACGCGGTCATCGCGGCGATCGCCACGGTGAGGAAGAGCACCGACGGCATCTTGGCCGACTGCTGCTCGACGAGGCGGGTGACCCGGCTCTCGCCGTGCTCGGCCCGGAAGACCGGCGCCGCTTCGTAGACAATCTCCGACACCTCGCTGGCGGGGTTGAAGTCCGAGTTCATCCTGGCACCTCCGCCCGAAGCTCACCACGTTTCGGCCGATGCGGAAGCGAAGGCGATCGGCGGCCGGCGACCTCCAACTGGCCACCCAGGGGGCCGGGCCCCTGCTCCGCCGCGACTACTGGGCGGTGATCCGCAACTGCCGCTTCACGCCGGCGCAGGTGGCGCAGACGGTCCGGCGCCACTTCCCGGCGTTCGCGCCGTCCGAGCTGGTGGTGTTCCAGCGGCACGACGGCGCCGACGGCCGCCTCGAACTCGGAGACGAACTCGAGGTCCACATCCTCGGCGTCCCCCGAACCCGCGTCCGCGTCACCCACCTCGGCGAGCAGAGCTTCACCCTGGCCACCGAGGCGGGCCACCCGGAGTCCGGGCGGATCACCTTCGGGAGCTACCGCAACCGGCGCGGCGACGTGCTCTTCCACATCCGCAGCCACGCCCGGTCGAGCGGACGCCTGACACGGATGGGCTTTCTGGCCACCGGCGAGGTGATGCAGACCAGCACCTGGAGCGACTTCGTGAACCGCGTCGCCGTGGCCTTCGGGGAGGGAGTGCTCGGACACATCGAGGCGGTCACCACCCCGTGCGCCGAGGAGCCGGAGGAGGTCTCGCGACACGAGCCCACCTACGAGGCCCGGGGAGACGGCCCGTGATCGAGTGGCGCATCGGAATCGGCTGGACCGAAGCCGAGCTCGCCTCCGGGCTGAAGCGGATCCAGGAACTCCCGCGCAACTTCGACCTCGACACCGAGCTCTCCGCGGCTCGCGGTTGGGACCGCGTCCACTCGTGGGCACGCATCGCCCGGGAACCCCCGGGACCGCCCGTTCCTCATGGCCCCTACGAGCGGGTCTGGCGCGGCCTCGGGCGCTTCCACCACTCCGACCCGCGGATCGTGGTGGTCCACTTCCGGGACGACGAACCGCTGGTCGGCCGCCGGCTGCTGCTCGAATTGCGGCCGCTCTTTCTCCGCTTCCTCTGCCCCGCCGTCGTCGCCGACGGACGAGACGAGCCGGGCCCGGAGCACACCCTCCGGGGTTTTTCCCTGGAGACGCTCGAGGGACACGTCGAGCGGGGCCGCGAGTGGTTTCTCCTCGAGAAGGATCACGGCAGCGGCTGGATACGTCTTCGCATCGAGGCCTCCTGGCTCCCGGGCGATTTCCCGAACCGGTGGTCGCGCCTGGGCTTCCACCTGACCGGCCGCCGGTACCAGCGGGCATGGCACCGCCTCGCCCACCTCCGGCTGCGGAGGCTCGCTGCCGGGCTGGCTCCCGGCGATCGTGTCGGGCCCGATCACGTGGTGCACGAGGGCCCACCGATGCCCAACGAGCCGGTGCAGTTCCTCGCCCAGCGGGGCATCGGGCGGTACGGCATCGACGTGGAAGAGGAGGTCGAGGAGATGGGCTCGAACGCGATCTGGCGGGCGGTGGGGCTGGGGGCGCTCTCCGGCGTGCGCAGCGTCGGACCGGCGGCGCTGCTCGCCCGGGATCTGGGGCGGCGCGGCCGACCCTCCGCCGCCGCGAAAACACCGGGCCGGGGGCTCGCGCTCCTCGCCGCGGCCGAGGTCCTGGCCGATAAGCTGCCGTTCACACCGCCGCGGATCCAGGCGCCCTCGCTCCTCGCCCGAACGGCGGCCGGCGTCTGGGTCGGAGTCCGGAGCGTCCGCGGGGCCCGAGCGAAGCTCTTTGCCGGCCTGCTCGCCGCGTCCGCGGCGGCCGGGGCCACCCACGCCGCCTATCGAGTGCGCAAAAGCGCCGCCCGGCGCTCGCGGGTCCACGGCCTCGCCGTCGCCCTCGCCGAGGATTCGCTGGTCTACTGGGCCGGCCGCCGGCTAGCGGCCTCGGCCCCATCCTGAAGACACCGGCGGTTTAGAAGACCCAGCCCATTCCCAGGTCGACCGACGGCAGGAGCCGAGCATTGCCCTCGATTCGACACACGCCGCCGAGGGCCCGGACCTGCATGCCGAAGGCGGCCGTGTAGATCCAGCCGGCCTGCCCCGAGGCCTGCCAGTCGGGCCCATGGAATTCGAGATCGAAGCTGTAGTCACCGTCCTGCCTCGAATGCCCCCCGGACGGCTGATCCGGATCGAGGTTCCACATCTGCCGCGCCGCGAGCACGAACGCATGCCCTCCGTACGCGGAAGCAGGTGTCTCCAGGACGTAGGCGGTCAATCCGCCCCCGGCATAGGCGTCGAGGATCCCGAGGCCGAGCCGGGCGTCGAGCGAGACCGGGCCGACCATCGGCCCTGCCTGGAACGTGACGAATTCCGGAAAGCCGGCCCCGGTCGCGAGGGCAAAGACCGCCTCGCGGCGCCGGTCCCGGACCACCGGGGCCGGGCCGTGCCGCTGGAGGGTGACCACCGCCGGCGGAGGCTCACCCACCGCGGCGTCGAAGCCGTCCACGGAGACCTGGGCCCCTGCCGGTTCGGAGGTAACCGGGAGCGAATCCGGCCCCGGTGCGGCGATGGTGGCGCAGCCCGAGGCCGCGACGGAGGCCAACCACGCGAGCAGCGGACGAACAGCGGGCATGGGTTTCTCTTCTCGCTCGAGGAAACGGCATACCTGCAGCGACCGGCGCGCGAAGGCTATCACGGTCACCCGGTACGCCGTCACTGCGGCGGCAGGGTCACCGGGCTTGGCCCGCCCGCGGAGCCGCGGTCGCTGCCGAGGATGTGCCGGTGGAGCGCCGCCACCGTCTCGTCGGGCCGCTCGACCGGGAAGCAGTGGCCGGCGCCGGGGAGTTCGACCAGCTCGGCGCGCAACAGCCGGGCGAGGCGGCGGGAGTTCTCGGGCGGGATGAGGAGGTCCCGGTCGCCGGTGAGCACGAGGGCTGGCACCTCAAGGCGAGAGAGGCGCTTCTCCGTGGAGTGGAGCGCAATCGCCAGGGTCTGGAGCAGCGAGGTCAGCGAGCCGCTCCGCTCGACGCCGGCGTGCCAGCGGGCGAAGCCCTCGGGGTCCCGGGCCAGATGCTCCGCGGAGACGAAGAGCGGCGGTAGCATCTCCGCCCGGCGGCCGAGGAGGGACGCGGCGAACATGGTGCCCATCGTCCGCGGGGCCATCTTCCGGCTCCGGAGCCAACCGGCGCAGGTGGCGCCCAGGGCCAGGGATCGGACCCGCTCCGCGTGCCGGAGCGCCAGCTCGAGCGCCACCATCCCGCCCATGGAGATCCCGAAGACGTGGGCGCGCTCGAGGCCGGCGGCGTCGAGCACCGCGGCCGCGTCCTCGGCGAGGTGGCGGATCCGGTAGGGACGCCGGTGGAGCGACGACCGGCCGGTGCCGCGGTTGTCGAAGAGGACCACCCGGAAGTCCTGGGCCAGGCGAACCGGAAGCGGCTCCCAGGCCCGGGAGGAGAAGGACATCCCCATGATCAGGAGGAGCGGCGGTGCCTCCTCGGGCCCCTGGACCTCGTAGTGGATGCGATGGGCGCCTCGCTCCGCGTAGGGCATCTCCGTTCGCCTCCCCCGACGACCCCCGAAGGTAACCACGGCCGGAACACGCAGGCCATCGCCGCCGCTGACGCCGGGGAACCAACGCCCGCCTCGCGCCTCGAGCGGGGAATCCTGCGCTTGGCATGAGGTCGCGCCGGCCGAAGCGGGCCGGAGCTCCGCCCGCACCCATCGCGCGACACCAACGGTGACACCTCCGGGCGCCGCCGGTGTTCAACCGGGCGAACGCGCCCCGGGCTGGCCGCATGCCGCTCGGCCGATCCCCGGGGCAGGCACCCGGCCATCCCCGGCCGCCCCCGGAGTCCCCCGTGGTTCGCTCGCTCCTCGTCGCGCTCTCCCTCACCTCCCTGGCCGCCACCGCCGCCGCCCAGGAGGTCACGCCGCCTCCCTCCCCGGGCTCCGCCGCCGCCCCCGGCGAGCTGGTCACGGTGCCGCTGGATCTCTCCCTGGTCCCCCCGATCTCCCTGAACGGCGACCGCAACGCCCGGAACCACCTCTCGCTCGGCCTCGCCGCGGCGCGCTCCGGACGGCTCGAGGGCCTCGCCCTCGCGCCGCTCCACTGGACCGACGGCGAGGTCCTGGGCGTGCAGGCGACCTGGGCGGCGGCGATCGCCGGCGGTCGGGTCCGGGGCGCGCAGCTGGGCTCGGTCACGATCGCGCCGGAGGTCGACGGGCTCCAGGTCTCGAACCTGGTCACCTTGGCCCAGGAGGACCTCCGGGGCCTCCAGGCCTCGGGCCTTACCGCCCTCGCCCTCGCCGACGTCGAGGGCCTCCAGGTGGCGGGCATCTTCGGCCGGGCGGGGGACGTCAACGGACTCCAGGCGGCCGGCGTCGCCACCATCGCCCGGGGGAGTGTCTCGGGTGTTCAGGCCGCGGGCGTGCTGGCCATGGCCGAGGATGTCACCGGCCTCCAGACCTCCACGGTCACCCTCGCCCGCTCGACCTCCGGCCTCCAGGCCGCGGTGATCAACATCGGCGGCACGGTGCACGGCGCGCAGCTCGGCGTGGTCAACGTCGCCCAGACGGTGGACGGCGCGCAGATCGGGCTCGTCAACTACGCCCGGTCGGCGGACGTCTCCTACGGCCTCGTCTCCGTGGTGACCGAGGGCACCCACGACTTCGAGCTCTTCGCCACCGAGTTCTCGGTCCTGAATGCCGGGCTCCGGCTGGGCGGCCGCCACGTTTACGGCCTCCTCGTCGGTGGCGGGGGGCCGGTGAAGCGGGACGGCGCGGACGAGCTCCGGTGGACCTTCGGCGCCGGCATCGGCGGCCGGATCGACCTCTCCGACCACTTCCGCCTCGACCTCGACCTCCTCGCCCAGAACGTCCAGTACGGCGAGGCCTACGACATCGACGACGGCGAGAACGTGCTGGGTTCCTTCCGGGCGCTGCTCGGCTACCAGGCCACCCCCTGGCTCGGCGTCTTCGCCGGTCCCACCGTCTCCGTCTATGCCGCCCAGGAGAAAACTCGAGACATTAATTGGGGCCGGGAGCTGGAGCTCTGGGGTGACTCCCGCGCCTGGGTCGGCTTCTCCGCCGGACTCCGGCTCTAATCCGGCCGCCGGGCAGGCCTTGAGCGCCCGCCGGTTCGCCGCCCTCCCTCCCGGCGGCCGGCGGGCGCTGCCGTGTTCCTACCGCCCCCGGATCCCGGTGAACCGCGCCGCCAGCTCGTCGAGCGCCGCCGCGTCGGCCGGGTTCCGCGCCTTCGCCGCGGCCAGGAGCGCCGGGGTCTCCGGGGCCTTCACCACGAGGAGCGCCCGGCCGAGCTC
>JAEZJH010000012.1 GCA_023436385.1 Pseudomonadota bacterium | reverse complement strand
ATCGACGACGAGATGCGGAAGGCCGGGCACAAGCCGATCGGCGTCGAGGGCTACTCGAAGGGCCACTGGGTGCTCCTCGACTTCGGCGACGTGGTGGCCCACGTCTTCTACGAGGAGGCCCGGATGTTCTACGACATCGAGGGTCTCTGGGCCGACGCGCGGAAGATCGAGGTCGCCTGAGCCTTCGGGCCCGGGTCGAGGTGAGAGGTGCGGCTTCGGGTCCTCGCCGTCGGCGCCGACAAGTCGGGCCTCTTCGAGCCCGCGGCGGTCGAGTACCTGAAGCGCCTCGGCCGCTACCTGCCGGCGGAGGTGGTGGAGGTGCCGCCCTCGAAGAAGGGCGGCGCCGATCCCCTTCGGGCCCGGGAGGAGGAGGGCGCCTCGCTCCTCGCCAAGGTGAAGCCCGCCGACACGGTGGTCGCCCTCGACGAGCGGGGCGAGGAGCTGACCAGCGAGGAGCTGTCCCGGAAGGTGGTGCAGGAGGCGATGGTCCGGGGCAAGGACCTGGTCTTCTTGATCGGCGGCGCGGAGGGGCTCTCCGATGCCGTGCGCGCCCGGGCCAACCGCGTCCTCTCGCTCTCCCGGATGACCCTGCCGCACCGGCTCGCCCGCGTGGTCCTGCTCGAGCAGCTCTACCGCGCGCTGGCGATCGCCCGCGGCGAGCCGTACCACAAGTAAGCGCCGCCGCCTCGCGACGGCGTGCCGCGATCGCGGCGGTGGCGCCGCTGCACCCGACTCGCGCCGCGGTTAGAGGCCCCGCATGTGCACCATCGCCGTCCTCCACGGGGTTCACCCGGAGTACCCGGTGATCGTCGCCGCCAACCGCGACGAGGCCTTCGGCCGCCCTGCCACCGGCCCGGAGCTCCTCGCCCGGGAGCCGGTGCGGGTTGCCGGCGGCCGGGACCTCGAACGCCGGGGGACCTGGAGCGGCGTGGCGGCCACCGGGCTCTTCGTCGGCGTCACCAACCAGCGCACCTTCCGGCCCCCCGATCCGACCCGGCGCTCCCGGGGCGAGGTGGTCCTCGAGGCGCTGCGCACCGGTACGGTGGCCGGGGTCGAGCGCTACCTGCGCTCCCTCGATCCCGCGGCGTACAACGCCTTCAACCTGCTCTACGGAGAGGCCGGCGCCTTCCACGTGGTCTACGTGCGGCCCGAGCCGGCGGCGCTGGAGCTCCACGCGCTGGCCCCGGGGATCCACGTCCTCGCCAACGACCGCCTCGGCTCGAAGGAGTTCCCCAAGGCGGAGCGGGTCCTCGAGCTGGTCCGGCCGCTCGCCACCAGGCGGTGGCCCGAACTGGCGGCGGGCCTCGCCGCGGCCCTGGCCGACCACCAGCTGCCGCCGCCCGAGCGCGTCCCCGCCCCGCCGACGGGTTCCTTCCTCCCGGCCCCGGCCTACCGCCGCCTCCAGGCGATCTGCATCCACACGCCCGCGTACGGGACCCGCTCCTCGTCGATCGTCGCCCTCGCCCCCGGCCGCGTGGCCCACTACCTGGCGACGAACGGCCCGCCCTGCACGCACGCCTTCGAGGACTTCACCGCGCTCCTGGCGGGCGCCTAGGCTCCCGGGCTCCGGCGGGGCGATCGGTATCGGTCGGATGGTATTCCCGTCGAATTCCGCCCTCCGTGCAGGTGGCCCGGCTCGGCGGGCGACGCGGCCCCATCCTTCCCCGAAAATCGCGGGGCCGAAGGCGCCGCCCCGCGTACAATCGCCGCTTTCTTTTCTCGAAGAGGCCGACACGATGAACGACCGGAAACTCAAGCCCGTCCTGCTCTGCGTCCTCGACGGCTGGGGCCTGCGGAAGGAGCGCGAGGGCAACGCCATCCTCCAGGCCGGCACGCCGACCGTCGACCGCTTCACCGAGCAGTTCCCCCACTCGCGGCTGCAGACGAGCGGCCTCGCCGTCGGCCTGCCCGAGGGGCAGATGGGCAACTCGGAGGTCGGTCACACCAACCTGGGCGCGGGGCGTATCGTCTACCAGGACCTGGTGCGGATTAACCGGTCGATCGAGGATGGCTCGTTTTTCGCGAACCCCACCCTGGTGAGCGCCTGCCGGAAGGCCAAGGAGCACGGCGGCGCCTTGCACCTCCTCGGCCTGGTCTCCGACGGCGGCGTCCATTCGCAGCAGGAGCACCTGTATGCGCTCCTGCGGCTCGCCGAGAAGGAGGGGGTGGGGAAGGTGTTCATCCACGCCTTCCTCGACGGTCGCGACACTCCGCCGAAGAGCGGCAAGGGCTACGTCGAGGCCCTGGCGCGGTTCCTCGCCGGCGAGGCGCCCCACGCCCGGATCGCCACCGTCACCGGCCGCTACTACGCGATGGACCGGGACAAGCGCTGGGATCGGGTGCAGCTCGCCTACGATGCGCTGGTCCGGGGGCAGGGGCACGAGGCGAAGGACGCCGTGGCGGCGGTCGACGCCGCCTACGCCCGGGGCGAGACCGACGAGTTCGTCGCCCCGACGGTGGTGCGGGACGAGACGGGCCCGGTCGGCAGCATCCGCGACGGCGACTCCGTGGTGTTCTTTAATTTCCGTTCCGACCGCGCCCGGGAGCTGACGCAGTTCCTCGCCTTCGACGAGGCGCCGGCCGGCTCCGACCGCGGGCCGCGGCCGAACCTCGCCTGCTACGCGACGATGACCGAATACAAGGCGGAGTTCGGCCTGCCAGTGGCCTTCCCGCCGGAGCAGCCCACCAAGATTCTCCCGGAGGTGATCGCCGGCCACGGGCTCCGGCAGTTCCGCTGCGCGGAGACGGAGAAGTACGCCCACGTCACCTTCTTCTTCAACGGCGGGCGGGAGGTCACCTTCCCCGGCGAGGAGCGGGTGCTGGTGCAGAGCCCCCGCGACGTGAAGACCTACGACCAGAAGCCGGAGATGAGCGCGGGCGAGGTCACCGACCGGCTGGTGGAGGCGATCCTCTCCCGGCAGTACCCGCTGATCCTCTGCAACTTCGCCAACCCGGACATGGTCGGCCACACCGGGCTGATGGAGCCGACGATGAAGGCGATCCGGTTCGTCGACGCCTGTCTCGGCCGGCTAGCGGAGGCCTGCGCCAAGGTGGGGATGGCGATGATCGTCACCGCCGACCACGGCAACGCCGAGCAGATGATCGACCCGGCCACCGGCGGGGTCCAGACCGCCCACACCACGCTGCCGGTGCCGCTCTGGGTGATCGACCCGGACCTCAAGGGCGCGAAGCTGGGGGAGGGGATCCTCGCCGACGTGGCGCCCACCGTGCTCCAGGTGATGGGCCTGCCGAAGCCCGCCGAGATGAGCGGGAAGGGGCTGGTGCTCGGGTAGGCGCCGGGCCGATCGTGGCGCCGAGCCGGACCGGCGCCGCCGATGGGCGGGGGGAGTGTTGAACGGCCGTCCCCCGCCGGGGCCCGGCCGCGGGAGATCGCGCGAAGTCCTGGTAGACTCGCTCTTTCCCACCCGCTCCCGCGGGCTCCCGCGGACGCGAGGCGCCGCATGGTCGGTTCGGACGACTACCGGCTCCGGGGCCAGGCCGCCTACCTCCTGGGCGCGGAGCTGGTCCGCCGACGCTACCTCCCCGCCCGCCACGACTGGGACGTGGCCCACTGCGCCTTCTGCCTCGCGCCCTTCGTCGACCCCGCCCGCCCCGAGGTGCTGCGGGAGGGCTTCGTCACCCGGGACGGCCGGCACTGGGTCTGCCCCACCTGCTTCGCCGACTTCCGGCAGGCCTTCGGCTTCCACGAGGTCGACGGGCCGCGGCCGTGATCGGGGGCCTGCTCGAGTTCCTCTTCCCGACCCCGTGTCCGGGCTGCGGCAAGCCCGGGGGCGGCGGCTCGTTCTGCCCGGCCTGCTCCCGGGCGGTGGAGCTGGTCCCGCCGCGGCGCTGCGCGATCTGCGCCGAGCCCCTGCCGCCGCCGGTCTCCGCCGTGGGCGGCGGGGCGCTGATC
>JAEZJH010000615.1 GCA_023436385.1 Pseudomonadota bacterium | reverse complement strand
GAAATGGGGGGCCGATCGGCGCGATGGGGCTGCTCCGGGCTGTGGTGTCGTCTGCGGTTTGAGGAGTGTTGAATCTTGAAATCGGCAGATGTGTTTCCGGGGACGAGGGACCGGACCGACGCCCGAGTGATCGCTGGGAGGGCCAGATTGGATGGCTCGATGACGGTTCCGGGCCGCGACCGCCGTGGCATGAATCCCTGGCGCATACGTCCCTGACCCCGACCGCCGTGTGTCTGGGGGCCGCTCTGGGGGCGGGACCGGAGCGGGCTTGTGGGCCGTTTCGGACGGCGTTACGCCGGGAAGGCAACGAACCCACACATGGACATGCAGCGAGAGCCCCAGTCTCGAGCTGAAGCGCAAACCCGAGGGACGGCCGTTCGGCAGCGGAGCCTCGACACCATGGATGCACGATCTCATGCGCGCTGAAATCAGAAGCCTGTCATGCCTTGAAATCAGCGATCTGGTGGAGTTCGCTCCTTCCGAGCCAGACGTCTTTCAGGTTCCACTGAGGTTGATTGCTGGCCCGCTTGGGGAGGAGGGAGAGGTCGCGGACCGCCACCGCGGTTCTAGTCGGGCGCCGCCGGCTCGCACATGGAACAACAGCGTCGCCGCGGAGTCTCGCCTACTCCGGGACAGCCGGGACGTTGGCGCCCCCTTCGGAAACGGTCTTCGCGGTGCTCGCCGAGGTTGAGGGTGCCGGCCACCCTGAGACAGAACTGCTGGCTGGACCAGCGGGGAGCCGAGTCGAAAAACCGGACAAGCCGCGGTTCTCGCCGCGGATCGGCCGGTGGGGCGAGGTGCATCGACACGGCGCGCCAGGTGCACCGCGAGCGACGCCTGTGCGTTCGCTCCGAGCGCGCGACTCTTTGCGATCTTCCGTCGGGCCACTTCCTCCGTCGCCTTCGACGGGAGAGACAGCAGGACGATTTGCGTGTCGAGGAATCGGCGTAAGATCGTTCCATGGTAACGGTTTACCAGCGCCTCTGTGCGATGAGGGCTCTCGCAGTTTCCTCCATCGCGATTGGTGGGTGATTGCGGAGTCATCGCTTCAGCGGCGGCTGTTCCAACAGAAGCAATTCGCGGCGCGGTTGGTCCTCGAGCGTATGCATGGTGGCGAGGTCCCGGACGCCACAAAAGAGAAGCAATTCTGGCGTTCCGATGTCATGCCGCCGCGATAGTATGCGTTTATGACAAAGCGGGCGGCGGCGGAACAGATACCGATGCGATACTCGAGGGTGGGCGGGGCGCGGCTGGGGGCCGGGAGGCCGAGGACGCGCGACCCCGGTGTGGCCCACGGCAAGCGGCCGGAGCTGTCCGGGCGGCAGCCGGTGCACATCACCCTGCGGGTGCTCGACCATGTGTACAACCTAAGGTCCCAGCGCTGTTTTGCGGCGATCCGGGCCGCCTTCGAGGGCGTGGCCAGCCGGCCTGGGTTTCGGGTGGTGGGGCTCAGTATCCAGGACCGCCACCTGCATCTGAACGCCGAACCGGGCGGCGCGGAGGCGTTGGCCCGGGGCCTCCAGGCGCTGAAGATCCGCCTCGCCCAGGGCCTGAACCGGGTGATGGGACGGCAAGGCGCGGTGTTTGCGGAGCGGTATCACCAACACGTATGCCGCACGCCCGCCGAGGCGCGCCACGCGATCGAGTACGTCGAAAGAAACACTCGCAAGCACGCCGCCCAGGTCGGGCGGATACTCCCGGCCGCGAACCGGGATCCGTATACGGTCGGCTACTTCGGGGATCGGGTCCTGCTTCCCTCGGGAACGGAGCGGATGGTCTCGCCGCCGGAGACCTGGCTCCTCCGCGACGGGTGGAGGCTCGCCGGCGGGTCGGATTCGTCGTCCGGCCCCGTGGCGCGGAGGCAGGGCAGGGCTGCCTCTGACGACGGGCTCGGCCAGTTGTTTCTCTTTGCACCCGCATCGGCGTTGAACCATCACGTGGACCGTTCGCCCGTGGTCTCGCTGGTGGAGGACGGGGCAGCACCGAGAAAGCCGAACGCGCGCGGTCGGGACAGCGGTGTTTCGGTGCGCGCTGCTGCGTGGTAGGACCCCTACCTCGATCGCCAGCCGCAGCGCTCGCGGGTACGATCGCCCTGTTCGGCAGGAGGAAACGATGACTTCCCCAGCGCCGTCCGTTGACGGCTCGTCCTTTGAGACGCCGGATCCCTCCGTCGTGGCGACGGCCCGCGGACCGGTGGAGGTCGCGGCCTTTGGTGCGGGGCCGGCGGCGCTCTGCCTTCACGGCGCCATGGGCGGCTACGACCAGAGCCTCCTCCTCGCCCGGGCCCTCGCGATCCCGGGATACCGCTACCTCGCGGTGTCCCGACCCGGGTACCTGGGCACGCCGCTGGCCTCCGGGCGCACGCCCGGCGAACAGGCGGAACTCTGCGCCGCGCTCCTCGACACCCTGGGGCACCGCGACGCGCTGGTGCTGGCGGTATCCGGCGGCGGGCCGGTGGCGGTGGAGTTCGCCCTCCGCTACCCGGAGCGCTGCCGGGGCCTGGTGCTCGTCTCCGCCTGCACGGCCCGCCTCGACATCCGGCTCCCCTTCGCGTGGCACGCCCTGAAGCTGATCGCCCGCGTGCCCTGGCTGGCCCGGCTTCTCCGCCCGGACCCCGACGCCGACCCGGATCGCTCGCTCCGTCGCTCGATCCCCGATCCCGAGCTGCGGGCCCGGACGCTCCGCGACCCCGAGGCCGGTCCGCTGCTCCTCGCCCTGCAGCGCCTCACGGGGGATCGCCTTTCGCTGCGCATCGGTGGCGCGGAGAACGACATCGCGGAGACGCGCAAGGATCTCGGCTTTGCGCTCGAACGTCTCGCCGTTCCCGCCCTGGCGATCCACGGCACCGCCGACTCCGTCGTCCCCTTCGCCCAGGCCCGCGCCTTCGCCGACCGCGTCCCCGGCGCGGAGCTGTTTGCGGTCGAGGGAGGCGAACACGTCGCCCTCTTCACCCACCTCGCCGCGGTCCGCGTGGCCACGGCGCGTTTCATCGACCGCCAGGTTCGCGCCCCTGCAACCTGAGGAAGGTCGTCGGGCGGAGCCAGCCCATCTCGTGCGGCGGCGCGGACGTCGCTGTTTCACACAGGCCTCCGATGCGCCGGCGGCCGCGTCTAGGGGTGTGAACCACCGGCACGCCCCGCCGGGTGTGTTTTCCGCCTTTGGCCCCGGTTCATGGGGCTGTTTTTCCGCGTCGTCGCAACCATACGAGGGAGGAGGCGCTTCGCTCCGGCGGAGCGCCGGTCTCCACGGGAGGTGCGATGCGGTCGATGGGCAGAATCTGGATGGCGGCGGCCGTCGCCCTGGTCCTCTTCGCGTGCGGGAGCGATGGGGGCGACGGTAGTCCGGGGGACCATGATTCCGGGTCGACCTCCCTGAAGGGATCCCTGGTCGGGCCCGGCGGCGAGAGCGGCATCCTCGCCATCGAGATCGAGACCGACGTGGCGGCCCTCTCCCACGCGTTCCGCGGCCACACCGGCGAGGGTGTGCCCCAGGGGGCGGCGATTGCCCACGGCACCATCACCTGGCCCGGGGGCGGCGATCCGGTCGGGCTCACCGGTAGCCTCAACGGCCAGGCCCTGGATCTCTCCGGCGGCGGCTTTCAGTTCTTCGGCACCTGGGGCGACGGCCGGATGACCGGCACCTATTCCGGCCCCAACGGCAGCGGCCGCTTCGCCGCCGACGTCGCCGCCGACGTCCGGGTCTTCTGCGGCACCTATCTCGCCGACGGCGGCACCGACTCCGGCACCTGGAACGTGGTCGTCACCGGCGCGGAGATGATCGGCCTCTCCCGGAGCGCAACCGGCACCGACACCGACGCCCTCACCGGCAGCCTCGCGGAGGACGGCACCTTTGCCCTCAACGGCGGCGACGCCCAGGGCGTGATCACCGGCGACGAGGTGGTCGGCACCTACGACACCGGCTCGTCCCGCGGCACCTTCGAGGGAACCCGCTGCGACGGGTGACGGTGTCTCGGTTTCGGAGGCGGCGGCGGTCCGACCGTCTTCGCCTCCTTCGGAGGCGGTCCTCGGGAGACAGCGGCGGTCCACCGATGCCGAAATGCCGGGGCGTGCGCATGCGATCGCCGCCGGTCTCCCGACGCAACCGCGGCCCGAGAATATCTGCCGATTTCAGCCGGAAACACTTTGCCGCTCGAGGCGCTTGTCCGGCCGCCCACGGCGCTCGGGCGACGCGTCAGCTCCCGAGACATCTGCCCATTTCAGCCGGAACCACTTGCCGCTCGAGGCGCCCTGCCCGGCCGCCCACGGCGCGCGGGCGACGCGGATCAGATCCGCCGCAGCCGCGTCTCCTTCAGGTGTTTCTCCTCGAGGAGCCGGGCGATGCGCTTCACCAGGGTCCCCCGGAGCTCGAGCTCGACGGGAATGTTCGGGTCCTGGTGGGCCTCGTTGATCCGGGTGCCGACCACGAAGTCGATCTGGTCGCTCTCGAGCATCAGCTCGAGGAGGCGGCCGGCGGCGTTGGCGGGCAGGTCGGCCGCCCCCGCCTCGAGGAGCTCCGCGACCCGGCCCAGGGTGAGGGTGCCTTCGGTGATCAGGTCCACGCCCTCCATCTTCGAGGCGGGCGGGATGTCGGCGTCGAGGTTCTCGAGCAGCACCCGCACCGGCCGGTTGAGGCGCCGGGAGACGATGCTGGCGGTGGTGCCGCCGCAGATCGCCTTCCGCCCGGGGAAGGACTGGGCCAGCTCGGCCAGCTCGGCGTCCCGGTCCTTGTTGAACGGGGGGCCGGTGAGGACCAAGAGCCGCCGCGGCCGGCGGAAGTGGATCACCGCGCAGGAGGTGTCGTCCTTCGGCCTCCCGCCGTCGTTCTTCACCGCCCGCTCGACCAGCGCCTGGGCCAGGCGGCGGGCGGAGATCTCCGGATCGACCCGGAGCAGCTCCCGGGCGTGGGCGGTCACCGCCTCCTCGCCCCAGCCCAGCGGGAAGGCGCGGGCGCCCATGCCGGACTGGGTGACGCCGTCGGAGCAGCAGACGATCCGGTCGCCCTCCCGGAGCCGGCACTCGGCGTAGGCGATCGGCCGATCGTGCCAGCGCTCGAGGTTGATCGTCTGCGGCGACAGGCGGAGGGCGGTGGCGCCCCGGAGCAGCATCGCCGGGGGATTGCCGTGCTCGATGATCCGGGCGAGGCCGTCGCTGGCCACGTCGACGATGGTGAAGGTCGAGTAGCTGATCTTCCGCACCTTGCACACCGGCAAGGTGTCCATGATGATCTCGGCCGACTTCCGCACGTCGACGAACTGGGCGGCGTACTTCACGCCCATCGTCGCGGTGAGGGTGGCGAGGACGCTCGCCTTGATCCCCGAGCCGAGGCCGTCGGAGAGCACGGAGACGGTCCGGTTCTCCTCCTTGAGCTTCCGCGAGAGAAACACGTCGCCGTACGCCACCTGGCCGTGTTTCGCCCGCTGGAAGTGATCAACCTCGATAAAGACGTTTCCAGTCATTCCGGGGATCGACGTGTGGCTCGGGTTCGGGGGCGGGCGCGTCGCCCTCCTCGAGCCCGGGAGTGGAGAACGACTCGATGATCGACTGGAGCGTCAGCTCCGACTCCGCGGCGTTCTCGCCGAGGAGGTAGGCGATCTGCTGGACCGTCTCGAGGTTCTTCTGGATGACCTCGCGGGCCTTGTTGATGATGCGTTCCTTCTGAATCGCCGGGCGGGTGATGTCGTAGAAGATCCCGCCCACCACGGCGCCCTTCTCGATGGTGAAGATCGAGCCGTGGAGCACGGCGTCGCGGTGCCGCAGGTCGGCGTCCCGGAGGTCCTCCCCGGTCTCCAGCACCTTCTGGAAGAAGTGGGGGAAGGGGACCACGCGCTTCAGGAGCGCCCCCTCCAGCGAGGGTGCGGTCTCGCCCCCGGGCCTGCCGGGCAGCGCGAACATCCGGGCGAAGTTGTCGTTGCACTCGAGGATCCGCAGGTCCTTGTCGACGATCACCACCGCCGAGGGCATGGTCCGGATCAGCCCGTTCGCCTTCTTCTGGGCGAGGCGGCGCATGTGTGTAACGCACATCGCCCGCTCCGCCTTCCCGTCGAGGAGGGCGATGGCGAACTCGTGGCAGGTGTCGTAGCCGCAGCCGTTGCAGTTCGGCTCCAGGTCCGACGAGCCCTTGCCCAGGCTCTGGAGGACCTCGCGGACCTCCGTCTCCCGGTGGATCGGCGGCGCCAGCGGATCCGCCGCCGTCTCCGCGGCGATCTCGATCGTCGGCCGGCGGGGGATCTCCTCCGCCGGATAGCGGGTGTGTTTCAGCACCCGGTAACGCTTGCAGGCGGTGCCCTCGCGGCTGGTGCCCTTGGGACCGGCGATACAACCGCCGTTGCAGGCCTGGAGCTCGACGAAGAGGCCGCCATCCGGCCGGAGGTCCTCGAGGCCCCCCAGGCCGTGCATCAGGTCCTCCATCCCCGAGACCGCCATGAACCCGGGATCGTTCCGGGCGCACCTCGAGCGGATGCCGGCGATCATCCCGCCGTCGATCGGGTAGAGGGCGCCTTCGCGCGCCGGGCCGAGGACCAGCTCCTCGCCGCCGTCGCGGCAGGTGGCGGGATCGATCCGCTCCGCCTCGAACCAGCGGCGGACGTCCTCGAAGGTGAGGGCGGCGTCGAGGAGCCGGGGATGGGCGTCGGCCTCGAGCTTCTTCGCGATACAGGGGCCGACGAAGACCACGCCGATGTCGTCGCCCAGTTCCTGGCGGAGCAGCTTGGCGTGGGCGAGGAGCGGCGAGAGCAGCGGGGTGAGCAGGTGGGCCCGCTCCGGCTGGAAGCGCCGGATCAGCTCCGTGGCCGACGGGCAGGCGGTGGAGAGATACACCTTCCCCGGGCCGAGCATCGCGGCCACGTGGGCGGAGACCTGCTCGCCTCCCAGGGCCGTCTCCGAGACCCCGGCGAAGCCGAGCCGGCGGAAGGCGGCGACGATCGAGCCCGCGGAGAGGTCGGGAAACTCCGCCACCCACGACGGCGCCAGGGAGACGATCACCCGGCGCCCCTGGGCGAGGAGGGCCTTTACCTTGGGGACGTCGTCCCGGACCCGCTTGGCGTGCTTGGGACAGGCGGCGACGCAGGCCCCGCAGAGCACACAGCGCTCGGGGATCACCGAGGCGAAGCCGTTCTCGACCTTGATCGCCTTGACCGGACACATCCGGACGCAGCGATAGCAGTCCTGGCACTCCCGCTTCTCGGTGTGGATGGGAAACAGCAGGTTCATCGGCCCTCCACCCCGGAGAAGCGCGCCTCGAGGAGCGCCACCAGCGTGACCGGATCGACCTCGTGGTGGATGGTCCCGTCGATCTCCACGTTCGGCCCGCGATTGCAGGCATTCTCGCAAAGGGCGCCGGTCAGCTCCACCTCCGCCTCGATCCCGCGCTTGGCGAGGAAGGCGCGCAACACCTCGAGGTTCCGGTGGTTGCCCCGGGCGAAACAGGAGCTTCCCATGCAGAGGGTGATCCGCGCCACGGCCGAGCCTCCAGGTCCCAGGT
>JAEZJH010000600.1 GCA_023436385.1 Pseudomonadota bacterium | reverse complement strand
GCGGGGTCCTCGCCCCCGGGGGCGGCGCCGGACCGCCGGCGGCCGAAGAGCCAGCCGGCGAGTCCAACCGCCATGACGAGCGCGCCCACACCGGCGCCGATCAGGTACTCCCGCACGGTGAACCTCCTGGCCGGCGCCGACGCCGGCCGCTACGCCTTTGCCTGCCGACTCCAGTGGGCGATGCGGCGACGAGCGGTGGCGGCGTACCCCGCCTCCTGCTCGCAGCCGACGAACTCCATTCCCTCGAGGGCGGCAGCGCATCCGGTGGTACCGGAGCCGGCGAAGGGGTCGAGGATCCGCGCGCCGCGGTGTGCCACCAGACGGATGAGCCACCGCATCAAGGCGATCGGCTTCACCGTCGGGTGGACGTTCTGGCTCCCCTCGAGGCCGGTGTTCCGCTCCCGCCGACTCGCCTTCGGCTCGTACCGAAAGGACGGAAAGACCTCCGCCTCCTCCCCCATGGCCGCGACCCCACAGCCCTCGGCGCAGCGGCCGTCGGCACACTTCAGGTGGTGGCAGAGGATCAGGTTAGGGGGCCACCGGCGAAGCGGCGCCGGGTTCGACGCCACCACCTTGCGGCCGGGGACGGCCGGCAGCTCGCCGACGAACCGGCACCCGTCGATGTTCAGGGCGCCAGTCCCGTGCCGGAGCACGTGATCGCCGAGGCTCCCGTCGAGCGGCTTCCGGGCGAGGATAATGGGCTCCCACGCCGGGCGGAGGGCGGTACCCCACCCGGCCCACCGCTTGGCCTCGGCGCTCGTCGGCACCGTGAGTTCGCGGACCTTCGTGGTCGGAATACCCCGGCCAGCCGCGGTCAACCCGGAGTGGAGCGCGCGCCGCCTCTCCTTGCCCACCACGGTCGGCCGGACGCCGAGTGCAAGGTCGACCCGCCGGGCGACGTCGACCGACTTCGGGAAGCCGGTGCCGTAGGCCCACGCGAGGATGCAGTCCCGGATCTCCCAGCCAGCATCCTCGATGGCGCAGGCGATCCGGTGGAAGGTTCGTGTTCCGCCGAACGCCACCAGGTGGGCGCCGGGCTTGGCCACGCGGAGGACCTGCCTCCATGTGTCCGGGGCGAACGAGATGCCGGTTCGGTCCCACGCCTTGCCCATGATGCCGAGCTCGTAGGGCGGGTCGGTGACGGCCGCATCGAAGCCGTCGGGGTCCATCTGCCGAAGAAGCTGGGTGCAATCGCCGTGGAAGATTCTGCTGCTCATCGAGGTGGTCGTACTCCAGGCCCTCGAGGGCGACCGACAGGGCCCGCCCCTGCCGGCCGTGCCCGGGCTGGGCCCAGCGCCCGGGCGGATTCAAGGCGGAGGGTCCTCCGGGTCAGGGCTTGGCCTGGACGGCGGCCTCCGTCGGCGCGGCGGCGTCCTCGCAGTACCGGACCTCCACCGCCCGCGAGACCCCGTCCTGCACCAGCTCGCCCTCGCAGACCACGCACGCGTCCCGGATCCCGCACACCAGGTCGTGGCTGTTGCTCCGGAGCGCCGCGCAGCCCGAGGCCAGCGGCAGGGCCAGGAGGAGCGTCAGAGCGGCGGCGGCACCGGGGATCCCAGGAGCCTTCGCCACGTACCCCTGGCACCCGCACAGCGCGCGCCGGTCGCAGAGCGAGACCCCGTCGCCGGTGGGGTGCTCGAGCGCTGGGCAGCCGCAGGTGCACGGCGGCTGCTCCGGCTCCTTCCGCGCCGCCGCAGGGGCCTTGGTGGCGTCCTCCGCCGTCACCGCGTCGACCCTGCCCAGGCAGAAACCCGCGCTCGACTCGCCGCTGGCGGGGTAGCAGTAGGTCCCGGCCGGCTTGCCACAGACCGGGCAGTCGACCGCCAGCGGGTCGGGGTCGGCCGGGCTCCGCACGAGCACCCGGACGGTGTTCTTGGCGCCAGCGTGGAGACCCATCGCGCCGGCCGCGGCGACCAGGGCCGTAAACACCACCTGGGCCCAGACGATCGCGCCTGGCACGAGGAGGGCCTGTGCCACGGCGCCGGCGACGGCGGCGCCCACCGCCAGGGCGAGCCCGCCGGTCCGGGTGCCGAACCACGGGATCCAGGTGGTCCCCCACTTCCGGAGCACGGCGACGACGGCCACCACCGCCAGGGCGATCAGCGGGGCCCAGCGGGCGCCGGCCCAGAGCTCGCCGGCGAGTTGGAGGAAGGCGGCGAGGTCGACTGTCGGGTCGGGCACCACGGCCTGGGCGAGCGCCGGGAGAGCGAAGAGGGAGAGCAGGACCACGAGGACGAGACGGATCACGGGGTACCTCCGGCGGCCTTCGCGGCCGCGGCGCCGGCGCGCTGCACCGGAGTGGAACGCTTGAAGGGAAATCGGGTCGCCGTGCGTCTTCATGGCTGCCGGACACCCGATGCCGGCAGGGGAATCACCATGAAGCGCGCGATCGTCGCGGCCCTGGCGGCGCTGTTGCTCCCGGCCGGAGCCCTGGCCCACGGCGGTGGACTGGATGGCAACGGTGGCCACTACAACCGGAAAACCGGCGAGTACCACTGCCACCGGGAGCCCTGCTTCTCGAACGCCCG
>JAEZJH010000592.1 GCA_023436385.1 Pseudomonadota bacterium | reverse complement strand
AGCTCGAGGAGGGCCATCTCCGCGGCGTCGCCGCGGCGGAAGCCGAGGCGGACGATGCGGGTGTAGCCACCCGGCCGCGAGGCGTAGCGCTGCGCGAGGCCGTCGAAGACCTTGCCCAGCACCTCGGGGTCGTTCACCGTCTTCGCGGCGAGACGGCGGGCGTGCAGCGTCCCCTTCTTCCCGAAGGTGATCATCTTCTCGGCGAGCTTCCGGGCCTCCTTCGCCTTCGGCACGGTGGTGCGAATCCGCTCGTGCTTGAGAAGCGAGGTGACCACGTTGGCGAGCATCGCCGAACGGTGGGCCGAGGTTCGCGAGAAAGCCCGGCCGGCGTTGCCGTGACGCATCGTAGAACTCCGTTCCTGCAAGCCTTCCCGGGGCCTCGCCCCGGGACGGCACTAGATCTTCGCGGCCGGCGCGGCGCCCTGCTTCGGCGGCCAGTTCTCCAGCTTCATCCCCAAGGAGAGCCCCATTTCCGAGAGGATCTCCTTGATCTCCTTGAGGCTCTTCCGGCCGAAGTTCTTCGTCTTCAGCATTTCGGCCTCGGTCCGCTGCACCAGCTCGCCAATCGTGCGGATGTTGGCGTTCTGGAGGCAGTTGGCCGAGCGGACGGAGAGCTCGAGCTCATCGACCGAGCGGAAGAGGTTCTCGTTCAGCTTGGCCTCTTCCTTCGGGGCCTCGATCACCAGCGGCTCCTCGGTCTCATCGAAGTTGATGAAGATCGAGAGCTGCTCCTTGACGATCTTCGCGGCGTAGGCGACGGCGTCGGCGGGCTGCACCGAACCGTCGGTCCACACCTCGAGACCGAGGCGATCGTAGTCGGTGACCTGGCCGACACGGGCGTTGGTCACCTGGTAGTTCACCTTCCGCACCGGCGAGAACAGCGCGTCGATCGGGATGGTGCCGATCGGCTGCCCCGCGACCTTGTTCCGCTCGGCGGGGACGTAGCCCCGGCCGCGGCGGCAGGTCAGCTCCATCTTCAGGCGACCGCCCTCGGAGATGGTGGCGATGTGGTGCCCGGGGTTGAGGACCTCGACCTCGGGATCGGTGATGATGTCGCCGGCCTTCACCTCACGAGGGCCTTCGGCCTCGATCCGGATGGTCTTCTGCTCCGTGGTGTGCATCCGGAGCAGAACCTCCTTGAGGTTGAGGATGATGTCGGTGACGTCCTCGGCGACCTCGGGGATGGTCGTGAACTCGTGGTCCACGCCCTCGATCTTCACCGAGGTGATCGCCGCCCCCTGCAGCGAGGAGAGCAGCACCCGCCGGAGCGAGTTGCCCAGGGTGATCCCGAAGCCGCGCTCGAGCGGCTCGGCGATGAACTTGCCGTACGTGTTGGTCAGCGAGCCCTGGTCGACCTGGAGCCCCCGGGGCTTGATCAGGTCGCGCCAATTCTTCGCGACAGTGGCGTCCGCCATGAAAACCTCCGCGCCGTCCCCCACGCCCGGGTCAAGCCCGGGCTCCACGGACGGCCTTGGGGATTCGAACGGCCGAGTTCTTACTTCGAGTAGAGCTCGACGAACAGCTGCTCCTGGATCGGGAGCGTCAGGTCTTCGCGGGCGGGCAGCGACTTCACGGTGCCGGCGAAGCCCTTCTTGTCCACCTCGATCCAGGGCGGGATCCCGCGGCGGTCGACGGCCTCGAGGGCCTCGGTGATCCGGACCACCTTCTTCGACTTCTCCTTCACGGCGATCCGATCGCCGACGCGGCAGGCGTACGACGGAACGGTGACCTTCTTGCCGTTGACGGTGAAGTGCTCGTGGCGGATCAGCTGCCGCGACTCCGCCCGGGTGTCGGCGAAGCCCATGCGGAAGACCACGTTGTCGAGCCGAAGCTCGAGCCCCTGCAGCAGGTTCTCGCCAGTCTTGCCCTTCTTCGCGGCGGCCCGCTGGTAGTAGAGCCGGAACTGCGTCTCGAGCAGGCCGTACATGCGCTTGACCTTCTGCTTCTCGCGCAGCTGCACGCCGTACTCGGAGAACTTGACGCGGCCCTGGCCGTGCTGGCCCGGAGGATACGGGCGGCGCTCGATCGCGCACTTGTCGCTGTAGCAGCGATCGCCCTTCAAGTACATCTTCAGGTTCTCCCGCCGGCAGAGGCGGCAGGAAGACTCGGTGTAACGCGCCACTCTTCTTCTCCTTCAGGAGGTCGTCAGCGTGTCCGGGGCTCGCGCCGCCGGACACCCGTGGACAATCCGCCGATCAGACCCGGCGCCGCTTCGGGGGACGGCAACCGTTGTGGGGGCTCGGGGTCACGTCGCGGATCATCTGGACCTTGAGGCCCGCGGCCGCGATCGCCCGGAGGGCCGACTCACGCCCGGCGCCCGGACCCTTGACGTAGACGGAGACGGTCTTCAGGCCGTGCTCCATCGCCTTCGCCGCGGCGTCACCCGCCGCCACCTGCGCGGCGAAGGGCGTCGACTTGCGCGAGCCCTTGAAGCCACGCGCGCCGGCGCTCGACCACGAGAGGACGTTCCCCGTCACGTCGGTGATGGTCACCAGCGTGTTGTTGAACGTCGACGAGATGTGGACGACGCCCTGCTGGACGTTCTTCTTGACCTTCTTCTTGCCCTTCTTCGCGCCGCCTGCTTCGGCCATGCCCAGAGCTCCCTGGATGTTGCAAGAGGTGATCGCGCGCTACCGTCGCCGCGCGCCGAAAATTACTTGCGAGCCGCGACCGGCTTCGGACGGGCGAGGCCGCGCTTCGGGCCCTTGCGGGTCCGGGCGTTGGTGTGGGTCCGCTGCCCGCGGACCGGCAGGCCCTTGCGGTGACGGAGCCCGCGGTAGCAGCCGAGATCCATCAGCCGCTTGATGTTCATCGAGAGTTCGCGGCGGAGGTCGCCCTCGACCTTGAGCTCCCGCTCGATCACCTCGCGAAGACGCCGCACCTGATCCTCATTGAGGTCCTTGGTGCGGATCGACGCGTCGACGTTCGCCCGCTCGCAGACCTTCTCCGCGGTGGTGCCGCCGATGCCGTAAATGTACTGAAGCGAGATGACCACCCGCTTCTCGCGGGGAAGATCGACGCCAGCAATACGAGCCACTGTGCTCCTCCAAAAGCCCTTGGATGACGAAGGTGGGGCGCCTAGCCCTGCCGCTGCTTGTGACGGGGGTTCGCCGAGCAGATCACCCGGACGATGCCCTTGCGGCGGACCACCTTGCACTTCTCGCAGATCTTCTTGACCGATGCCCGGACCTTCATCGCTGACTCCAAAGCCGTTGTCGCGCCGACCGGGACGCGAATGCGCGATCCCCTTCGAAAAGCCGGCGGGTCCTACCATACCCAAGCGGCGTCGGCAAGCCCGATCGAAACATCGGGATCCGACGGGCCTGCGACAGCCCACCCTCCGAGCCACCAAGCCCTCGGGGTTACGCCGGATTTTGCGCCGAACGCCGCAATCTATCACCGCTGTTCCCGCCCCGCCGCGGAACGCCTACGGCAGGGTCAGAATCACCGGTCCGTCCTCGGTGATCGCGACGGTATGCTCGAAATGCGCGGAGAGCTTGCCATCGGCGGTCACCGCCGTCCAGTCATCATCGAGCACCTCGACCTCCCGGGTGCCGACGTTCACCATCGGCTCGATCGCCAGCACCATCCCGGCGCGGAGCCGCATTCCCTCGCCCGCCGGCCCGTAGTTGGGCACCTGCGGGTCCTCGTGCATCCGCCGGCCGATCCCGTGGCCGACAAAGTCCCGGACCACCGAGTAGCCGTTCGCCTCGGCGTGGCCCTGCACCGCCGCCCCGATGTCGTGGAGGCGGTTGCCCTTGCGGGCCTGCTCGATCGCCAGCTCGAGGCAGCGGCGCGTCACGTCGATCAGGCTCTGCGCCTCTTGCGACACCTGGCCGACCGGAACGGTGATCGCCGAATCGCCGTGATACCCGTCGACGATCGCCCCGAAGTCGAGGCCGATGATGTCGCCCTCGCGGAGCTTCCGCTTCCGCGAGGGGATCCCGTGGACGATCACCTCGTTGATCGAGGCGCATAGCGAGGCCGGATAGCCCCTAAAGCCCTTGAACGACGCCTTCGCTCCCGCCTTCCGGGTGATCTCCGCGGCGAGGTCGTCCAGGTCGGCGGTGGAGACCCCGGGACGCGCCGCGTCCCGCAACGCCTCGAGGACCCGGGCGACCACCCGCCCGGCCTCGCGCATCGTGGCGATCTCCGCTGTCGACTTCAGCTCCAACTCGTTCTCCGTCAGACCGGGGAGGCCGCCTTGGCCTCGCCCACGTCGCCGAGCGCCTTCCGGATCTCCGCGTAGATCGCGTCGGGAGCGCCGACCGCGGGGATCTCCGCGAGCAGGCCCTTCTCCCGGTAGTGCTCCTTCACCCGGGGGATCTCCACCCGGAACGCCTCGAGCCGCCGCTCGAGCTTCTCGCGGGTATCGTCGTTGCGCTGGATCAGCGCCGTCCCGCAGCGATCGCAGATCCCCTCCCGCTTCGGCGGGGAGTTGACCACGTGGTAGACGGAGCCGTCCTTGGGGCACGACCGCCGCCCGGTGATCCGTTCGATCAGGATCTCGTGGGGAACCTCGAGGGAGAGCACCTTGTCGACGCGCCGCCCGATTCGGTCGAGCATCCGGTCGAGGGCCTCGGCCTGCGGGAGCGTCCGCGGGAAGCCGTCGAGGAGGAAGCCGGCCCGGAGACCGTCGTCCTCGAAGCGCTCCTCGATGATCCCGATCACCACCTCATCGGGGACGAGCCGCCCCTGCTGGATCAGGGGGGCGGCCAGCTGGCCCAGCTCGGTGCCGTTTCGGACCGCCTCCCGGAGGAGATCGCCGGTGGAGATTTGCACCACCCCGAAGTCCCGCTCGAGCTTCTTGGCCTGCGTGCCCTTCCCCGATCCCGCAGGCCCCAGGAAGACCAGGTTCATGACTCGTCCCCCGTCGCTGGGTTACTCGTGACCGCCTCCTCGAAAGCCGCGGGGCGCCCCCGGGATGGGAAGCGCCCCGCTCCAAGCCACCCACTGCGACGGGGAGATAACCCCGCTAGCGGGCGCCGGCTAGCCTACGGCCGCGGATCCGCGGACCGTGGGCCCCCGTGAACCCTTCGTAGTGCCGCGTGATCAGGTGGCTTTCGATCTGCTGCACGGTGTCCAGGGCCACGCCAACCACGATCAGCAGCGAGGTGCCACCGAAGGTAAAGGGCGTGTTGAGGGTATTGATGAGGATGGTCGGAAGCACGCACACCAGGGCAAGGTAGCACGCCCCGCCGAAGGTGATCCGGCTCAGTACCCGATCGATGTACTCCGCCGTCTTCTTACCCGGACGGATGCCCGGGATGTAGCCGCCGTGCTTCTTCATGTTGTCGGCGACGTCCACCGGGTTGAAGGTCACCGCGGTGTAGAAGTAGGCGAAGAAGACGATCAGGAGCACGTAGAGGGTGTTGTACTCCCAGCCCCCGCCGGAGACCGAGTTGGCGAACCCCTGGAGGAAGGGGAACCACGACGCCAGCGTCGCCGGGAAGAGCAGGATCGAGGAGGCGAAGATCGGCGGGATCACCCCCGACGAGTTCACCTTCAGCGGCAGGTGGGTGGTCTGCCCGCCGGCGACCCGCCGGCCCACCACCCGCTTCGCGTACTGCACCGGGATCCGCCGCTGGCCGCGCTCCACGTAGATCACCGCGCCGACGGCGGCGATGATCACCAGGAGGATCACCAGCACCTGCAGCACGTCGAGCTGGCCCTGCTCCACCCAGTTCCAAGTGGAGAGCGTCGCATCGGGGATGCCGACGACGATGCCCGCGAAGATCAGCGTCGAGATGCCGTTACCGATCCCGCGCTCGGAGATCTGCTCGCCGAGCCACATCAGGAAGGCGGTGCCGGAGGTGAGGGTCAGCACGGTCATCAGCCGGAAGCCCCAGCCGGGGTTCTCGACGACCTGCTGCGACACCATCCCGCCGCCGGCCTGCACGTTCCCCGCGAGGTTCTCGAGGAAGAAGGCGATGCCGAACCCCTGGACGACGGAGAGGATCACCGTCCCGTAGCGGGTGTACTGGGTGATCTTCCGGCGGCCGAGCTCGCCTTCCTTCTGGAGGCGCTCGAGCTGCGGGATCACCACCGCGAGCAGCTGCAGGATGATGCTCGCGGAGACGTACGGCATGATCCCCAGCGCGAAGATCGATAGCTGCTCGAGGGCCCCGCCGGAGAAGAGGTTGAAGAGGGAGAGGAACCCGCCGCTCTGGCCGACGAACTCCTTCATCGCCTCCCGGTTGACGCCCGGGGCGGTGATGAAGATGCCGAGCCGGTAGACGCCCAGGATCCCCAGGGTGAAGAGGAGCCGCTTGCGCAGCTCCTCGATCCGAAACATGTTCCCGATGGCTTCGAGCAACGTTGTCCCCTTCCGGGAGATCGGTTCCCGATTGCTGCGACGCCCGAATTCAACCACGGTTCGCCGCCGGAGCGGGCGGAAAACGCTAGCCCTGGGGCTCGCTTGCCTTCGAAGGATGGAGGACGATCAGCTCGGCGGTCCCGCCGGCCTTCTCGATCGCCTCCCGGGCCGTGGCCGAGAACCCGTGGGCCCGCACCGTCAGCTTCTTGGTGAGGGTGCCGACGCCGAGGATCTTGACCTGGTCGCCCCGCCGCGAGAGCACGCCCTTCGCGAACAGGTCGTCCGGGGTGACGGTCTCGCCCGCCTCGCAGTGCGCCTCGAGGGTGTCGAGGTTCACCGGCCGCTTCTCGATCCGGAAGATGTTCTTGAAGCCGAACTTCGGGAGGCGCCGCTGCAGCGGCATCTGGCCGCCCTCGAAGCCCTCGAAGTTCATGTTGCCGGTGCGGGCCTTCTGGCCCTTGCCGCCACGGCCGGCGGTCTTGCCCAGACCCGAGGCCTGGCCGCGACCGACCCGCTTCTTGCGGTGCCGCGACCGCTCCGGCGCCTTGAGATTGTTCAGGGTGGTGCCCATGGGCCTAGCCCTCCTTCCCGGCCGAGGCCTTCGACTTCGCCGCCCGACGCGTCCGCACCGGAGCGTCCCCCTCCACCACCTCGAAAGCCACGAGGTGGTGGACCTTGGCGATCATCCCGCGGATCGCCGGGGTGTCCCGGAGGAGCTTCTCAGAGTTCATCTTTCCAAGCCCCAGGCCGCGCACGGTGTCGCGCTGGTCCTGCGGGCAGCTCGACCAGGAACGGACGAGCTTCACCTTGATCGCCATCGCTACCTCTTCCCGGGCGAAACCGGTCAGCCGGCGGTCGGCCGGATCTCCTGGAGTTCCTTGCCACGCACCCGCGCCATCTCCTCGGGCGAACGCATCTGCTCGAGCGCGTCCATCACCGCCTTGACGACGTTGTGCGGGTTCCGGGTGCCCTGCGACTTCGTGAGCACGTTCCGGACGCCACAGGCCTCGAGCACGGCGCGAACCGAGCCGCCGGCGATCACGCCGGTACCCTCGGCGGCCGGCTTGAGGAGCACCCGGCCGGCGCCGAAGTGACCGAGCGCCTCGTGGGGCAGCGTCGAGCCGGAGAGCGGAACCCGGATCAGGTTCTTCTTCGCCTGCTCACCGCCCTTGCGGATCGCCTCGGGAACCTCGTTCGCCTTGCCCAGGCCCACGCCCACGTGGCCCTGGCCGTCGCCGACGACGACCAGCGCCGAGAAGCTGAACCGGCGGCCGCCCTTGACCACCTTGGCGACGCGGTTGATGTGGACGACCCGGTCGGTCAGCTCGAGATCGTTCGGATTGATCGGTGTCCGCATCTAGAACTCCAGTCCCGCCTTGCGGGCGGCTTCGGCGACAGCGGCAACCCGGTTCGGCCGGCTGCCCTCCACCTCGGGATCGCTACCCTGGTACGGGAAGCCGTTGCGGTCGAAGACCACCTTGGTCACGTCGGCGGCCTTGGCCTTCTCCGCGATCAGGTTCCCGACCAGCATCGCCGCCTCGGTCTTCGACTTCTCCTTCACCGCGTCCCGGATCTCCTTGGACAGGGTGGAGGCGAAGGCGAGCGTCGCGCCGCGCGAGTCGTCGACGATCTGCGCGTACATGTGCGCGTTGCTCTTGTAGACCGTGAGCCGGGGACGGTCCGTCGTCCCGGCCAGCTTCTTCCGGATCCGCGCCGCCCGGCGCTCGAGCGCCGCCAGCTTGGTATGCTGCTTTTTCGCCATCGATGGCTCCTTCGGCTCCCGGCGGGATCCTGCCTTCCCCGCCGAGGTCCCGTCAGATTAGGCCGCGCCCGTCTTGCCCTGCTTGCGACGGATGGTCTCTTCCGCGTACTTCACGCCCTTGCCCTTGTAGGGCTCGGGGAGGCGGAGCTTGCGGATCTCGGCAGCCGCCAGCCCGAGGACATGCTTGTTCGGGCCGCGGATGGTCACCTTGGTCTGCTTCTCCACGTCGGCGGTCACGCCTTCGGGGAGCGGGTAGACGATCGGGTGCGAGTACCCCAGGGTGAAGTGGATCTCCTTCCCCTTCACCTCGGCGCGGTAGCCGACGCCGTTGATCTCGAGGACCCGCTCGAAGCCGGTGCTCACCCCGGTGACCAGGTTGTTGACCAGGGTCCGGGTGAGGCCGTGGAGCGCCCGCGCATCGCGCTCGTCGTCCGGCCGCTCGACGAGGATGTTCTTCCCGTCGAGGCGAACGTTGACGCGCTCCGCGATCGTCAGCGAGCCCTTGCCCTTCGGCCCCTCGGCACGGATCTCCCGGCCCTCGATCGACACCTTGACCTTGTCCGGGATGGTGATGGGAAGCTTGCCAATTCGGGACATCTCTTCCTCGCTTCCTAGTAGACCGTGCAGAGGATCTCGCCGCCGACGCTCTGCTTGCGGGCTTCGCGATCGACGAGCACGCCCTTCGAGGTGGAGAGGATGGAGATCCCCAGGCCGCCCAGCACCCGCGGAATCTCGTCTTTGGCCACGTACCGCCGGAGGCCGGGCCGGGAGATCCGGCGGATCTCGCGGATGACCGGCTGGTTGCCCTCACCGTACTTGAGGAAGACGGTGATCTCGCCCTGCCGATCGTCCCGGTGGAGGACGAAGTCCTTGATGTAGCCCTCTTCCTTGAGCACCCGAGCGAGCGCCTCCTTCAGCTTGGAAGCGGGGATCATCGTGCGCTCGTGGCGCGCCCGCGAGGCGTTGCGGATGCGCGAGAGCATGTCCGCGATGGGATCACTGACCTGAGCCATCGACTCCTGCCTTCGTCGACTGCCGGGCCCGCCCCGCCTCGCCGCACCATGCGGTGGTCCGGTGGCGCGCCCGTAAGTTTCAAAACCGCCGCCCGGATTACCAGGAGGCCTTGATCACGCCGGTGATCTCGCCGCGCAGGGCGCGGCTCCGGAAGCAGATGCGGCACATCTGGAACTTCCGGAGGAAGGCCCGCGGCCGCCCGCAGATCGGGCACCGGTTGTACTGCCGCGCAGAGAACTTCTGCTTGCGCGTCGCCTGCACCATCTTGGAAATCTTGGCCACTCTCGAATCTCCGGTCTGGATTAGGAGCGGAAGGGCATCCCGAGGTACTTGAGGAGCGCGCGGCCCTCCTCGTCGGTCCTCGCGGAGGTCACGATGGTGACGTTCATCCCCTTCACC
>JAEZJH010000446.1 GCA_023436385.1 Pseudomonadota bacterium | reverse complement strand
GACGACGAGGGCCTCGACCTCGGCCCGCTGGAGGAGGGCTACTAGTGCCCGAGGGCGACTCGCTATTTCGTACCGCGGCGTCGCTCCAGCGGGCCCTCGGCGGCGCCACGGTGTCTCGCTTTACCACCGTGTATCCGGCGCTGGAGCGGGTGGCGCTCGTCGGCCGGACCGTGGAGTCGGTGCGGGCGGTGGGCAAGCACCTGCTGATCGCCTTCTCGGGCGGGGTGGTGCTCCGCACCCATCTCCGGATGAAGGGGAGCTGGCACCTGTATCGGCCGGGCGAGCGGTGGCAGCGGCCGCCTCACCGGGCCCGGCTGATCCTCGAGACGGCGGATTGGATCGCGGTGGGCTTCGACGTCCCGGTGGCGGAGTTGGTGGACGCCCGGGCGCTGCCGCGCCACCGGCCGCTGGCGAGCCTGGGGCCCGACCTCCTCGACCCCGGCTTCGACCGGGCGGCGGCGGTGCGGCGGCTGCGGGAGGCGGGCGACCTCGACGTCGCCAGCGCCCTCCTCGACCAGCGGCGGATCGCCGGCCTCGGCAACGTCTACAAGAGCGAGGTGCTCTTCCTCGCCGGGGTGCACCCGGAGACCCCGGTGTCTCGACTTTCCGACGGGGTCCTCGAACGGATCGTCGACCTGGGGGCGAAGCTCCTCCGGGCCAACGTCGGCCCCGGCGCCGGCTCCCGGCAGACCACCGGCTCCTCCGCCCCCGGGGCCCGGCTCTACGTGTACGGGCGGTCGGGGAGACCGTGTCGACGCTGCGGCGCCGCGATCGCCTGGTCGCGGTCGGGCGAGGGCGCCCGCTCCACCTACCACTGCCCGGGGTGCCAGCCGGCGCCCGAGGCGGCGGCGCCTCCCGTCGAGCGGGGGTAGGGGCCTACGTGCGGGCGGCGGCGGCCGCGGCCGGATCGGTCCGGCGGCCGGCGATCCCGAGGATCAGCCCCAGGGCGAGGCCGAGGAGCGCGGCGCTGGGGACCCGGAAGGCGGGCGGGAGCAGGAAGCTCACCGTGTTGGCCGGGATCCAGAACCAGAGACAGGCGGCCCCCACCACCCGGAACATCGCGTCCCAGTCGAGGGAGGTGAACGCCTCCACCAGCGGCCAGCGGGAGCAGAGCCGGCCCCGATCGATCATCGCGCCGGCGAGCTTCTGGAACACCATCGAGGGGAAGGAGTAGACGGTGTTCAGGAAGACCGACTTCCAGAGCGCCACCGCCAGCGGACTCGCCGCGCCGGGGAGGAGCCCGGCGGCGAGGAGGCCGTCGACGCCGCCGGAGAAGAGCGGGAAGACCACGGTGAAGACCACGCCCATTACGCCCCAGACCAGCGCCCGCTGGTGCAGGCGGATCCCCCGGAGCCGCCAGCGGCCGGTGGCCAGCTTGCCGCCCAACAGCTCCCCCATGGTGCCGAGGAGCGACATCTGGAGGAAGCCGGCGGCGAACGGCCAGCGGGCGCTCCAGGCCTCGAAGGCGCCGCGGCCCTCCGGGACGGCGAGGGCGGCGGCGACGGCAGCGAGGATGGCCAGCCAGGCGGCGGTGACGAGTCGATCCACGAGGCGCGGCTAGGCGGTCGGGGCGATCGCCGGCGCCGGGGCGGCGGCCCGGCGGCGGGCAAGGCCGAGGATCGCCCCCAGGGCGATGGCGAGGAGCGCCGCACACATCAGCCGGAACTCCGGCGGGAGCAGGAAGGTCACCGTGTGGGCCGGGATCCAGAACCAGATACAGGCGGCGCCGGCGACGTGAAACATCGACTTCCAGTCGATGCCCACGAACACCTCCACCAGCGGCCACCGGGAGAAGAGCTGCCCCCGGTCGATCATCGTGTCGGAGATGCGGTGCGAGACCTGCATCGGGAACGCGAAGATCACGTTCATGAAGAAGCTGCTCCAGAACGCGGTGGCGAAGGCGTTGCCCTCGCCCGGGAGGAGGCCCGCCGCCAGGAGCGCCGCCGACCCCGCGGAGAAGAGCGGGAAGACCACGGTGAACATCACGCCGAAGAGGCACCAGACCAGGACGCGCTGCCAGAGGCGGATCCCGCGGAGCGTCCAGCGGCCGGAGACGAGCTTCTTGCCGAGCAGCTCGCCCATCGTCCCCAGGAGGCCGAACTTGGCCATCCCCATCAGGAAGGGGTGGGCCTTGGTGGTGGCGGCGAACCACTCCCGGCCATCGGGCAGGGCGAGGAGCGCCACCACGGCGGCGAGGAGCAGGAGCCAGGCGAGGGAGACGAGACGATCCACGATTCCTCCGGGGACACACCGAGCGGCTCGCGGGCCGCTCCAAGGCCAGTTCGTCGCGCGCTTCGATGCCCGAAGGAGGCCCCGTCGGTCAAGGGGCCCGGCAGGAACGGCACGGCGCCGGTCCCGTCGTGGAACCGGCGCCGCGGGAAGCCGGGGGGGCGCCCGGCTACTTCTTCTTCGCCGACCCGAAGGACGGCGAGAGCATCCGCTCCGGCTGGAGCAGCTCGTCGAGCTCGGCCTGGGTGACGTAGCCCTTCTCGATCGCCACCTCGCCCACGCTCTTGCCGGTGCGGAGCGCCTCCTTGGCCACGGTGGCGCTCTTCTCGTAGCCGATCACCGGGTTGAGCGCGGTGACGATGCCGATGCTCCGCTCCACGTAGAGCCGGCAGATGTCGCGGTTGGCGGTGATCCCGGTGACGCAGCGCTTGGTGAGGGTGCGGCAGCCGCGGGCCAGGATGTCGATGTTCCGGTAGAGGTTGAACAGCATCACCGGCTCGAAGGCGTTGAGCTGGAGCTGCCCGGCCTCGGCGGCCATGGTGATCGTCACGTCGTTGCCGATCACCTGGAAGCAGATCTGGTTCACCACCTCGGGGATCACCGGGTTGACCTTGCCCGGCATGATCGACGAGCCCGGCTGCTGCGGGGGCAGGTTGATCTCGTTCAGGCCGGCGCGCGGCCCCATCGAGAGCATCCGGAGGTCGTTGCAGATCTTCGAGAGCTTCACCGCGAAGCGCTTCAGCACGCCGGAGAGCTGCACGAAGCCGCCGGCGTCCTGGGTCGCCTCCACCAGGTTCGAGGCGGTGACGAAGGAGAGCCGGCCGAAGTCGTTCAGGTAGCGGCGGACCGCGTCGGCGTAGCCCTCGGGGGCGTTGATGCCGGTGCCGATGGCGGTGGCGCCCATGTTCATCTCCCGGAGGAGATGGGCCGCCTCGTGAAGCCGGTGGATGTCCTCGCCGACCATCGCCGCGTAGGTGGAGAACTCCTGCCCGAGCGTCATCGGGACCGCGTCCTGCAGCTGCGTGCGGCCCATCTTGATCACGTCGGCGAACTCCACCTGCTTCTGCTCGAAGGCGGTCTTCAGCTCCGCCATCGCGGAGGTGAGCACGTCGAGCTCGAGGTAGAGGGCGATCCGGCAGGCCGTCGGGTACGCGTCGTTGGTCGACTGCGAGAGGTTGACGTGGTCGTTCGGGTGGCAGAACGCGTACTCGCCCTTCGCCTTGCCGAGGAACTCGAGCGCGACGTTGGCGATCACCTCGTTGGCGTTCATGTTAGTCGAGGTGCCGGCGCCGCCCTGGATCACGTCGACGACGAACTGGTCGTGGTACTTGCCCTCGAGCAGCTCGTCGCAGGCCCGGGAGATCGCGTTCCCGATCTCCTTGGGGAGGATCCCCAGATCCATGTTGGCGTGGGCGGCGGCCTTCTTCACCAGGGCGAGCGCCCGCACCACGTTGGGGAAGCTGCCGATCTGGATGCCGGTGATCGGGAAGTTCTCCACCGCCCGCTGCGTCTGGACGCCGTAGTAGGCGCCCGCGGGGATCTCCTTCGTGCCCAGCGAATCCTTCTCGATGCGAATCCGATGCTGTTCAGCCATGGCCGTGTGTGCTCCTCGGAAATGGCGGCGGAGCCTACGTCCACGGCGACCTTCCGTAAAGCCGGGGGAGGTGGGAGCGGGGAGGCGAGGGCAGGCCGGCGTCCCTCCGTGGAAAGCCCGGACTGGAAAGTTCCGTAGGCACTGTGGGAGGGGCGGGGAAGCTCCCCCGGCCGATCGGGCGCCCGGTCGGCTGCCGGCCCGGAGCTACGGTGGCGGTTCGGTCGGCGGCGGGTCCGGGGACCACCGGAACCAGTTCGGCCCCGAGGCGGGCACCGCCGCCAGGACCCGGAGGTCATCGGCGGGGGCGACGAAGCGCATCGGGAAGGAGGCGCGCATCGCCTCGCGCACGTACGGCGGGTGGCCCTCGAAGTCCGGGACCGTATCCTGGCCGCCGGAGTCGACCAGGATCCAGCGGCGGCCGTCGTCGTGATCCTCGACCGAGCAGGGGAAGGTGAAGCTCGCCTCGCCGGTCTCGAGGTCGGCGTCGGGCGTCGCCCGGGCGCTGGCCTCGAAGGTGATGGCGACCGTGCAGGCGAAGCCCGGACGGGAAAGCGCCTCGGGCGGCTCGAAGCGGACGAGGACGGTGACCTCCTCGCCGCCGGGGTAGCTCGCCGAGGTCCGGCGGTGCCAGTGGAGGTACGTGTCGGCCTGGGCGACGAAGGCGGAGCGGTTCAGGGCCGGCTCTCCGGAGGAGTGGGCTACCACCGTCGCGTGGCCCTCGAAGGTCGCGCCGTCCCACCAGGTCCCGAGGTGGTGGGGCCCGGAGGACCACCAGTCGCCCGGCCGGATGTCGATCGCGTGCTCGTAGCAGTAGTTGTCGTCGACGAAGGTGTAGGTCAGCTCGCCGCCGGGAGAGAAACTGAGCCAACGGTAGGCGTGCAGGCAGTTGCCGATGAACTCGTCGAACCAGTGGCCGAGGAGCGTTTCCGGCCAACCGACGCCGGTGCCGCCCGTGCCTCCGTCGCCGCCGGTGCCGCCCGTGCCTCCGTCGCCGCCGGTGCCGC
>JAEZJH010000436.1 GCA_023436385.1 Pseudomonadota bacterium | reverse complement strand
CCGGCGTACATCCGGCCGCTCTTCTGCGAGGGGATGGGGCCGTTCCGCTGGGCGGCGCTCTCCGGCGATCCGGAGGACATTTACCGGACCGACGAGGCGGTGGCGAAGCTCTTCCCCCACAAGAAGTCGCTGCTCCGCTGGCTCGAGCTGGCCCGGAAGCGGATCCACTTCCAGGGGCTCCCGGCCCGGATCTGCTGGCTCGGCTACGGCGAGCGGGAGAAGGCCGGCCTCGCCTTCAACGAGCTGGTCCGCACCGGCGCGGTGAAGGCGCCGATCGTGATCGGCCGCGATCACCTCGACTGCGGCTCGGTGGCCTCGCCCAACCGCGAGACCGAGGCAATGAAGGACGGCACCGACGCGGTGGCCGACTGGCCGATCCTCAACGCCCTGGTCAACGCGGTGAACGGCGCCTCCTGGGTCAGCTTCCACCACGGCGGCGGCGTGGGCATCGGCTACTCGCTCCACGCCGGCCAGGTCACCGTCGCCGACGGCACGGAGGCGGCGGCGAAGCGCCTCTCCCGGGTGCTCACCTCCGATCCGGGGATGGGCGTCCTCCGCCACGCCGACGCCGGGTACGATCGGGCGATCGAGGTGGCCAAGGAGCGCGGCGTGGCCATCCCCGGGATCACCCGGTAGTCGCGCCGGGCCCGGGCGAGGGACGTCTCCCGGGCGCCCCGGAGACCGTCCGGTCCCGTCCGCCGGCAGCGCCGGAGGGACGGGGCCGGCGTGACCGGGCCGGGCCCCGGGAACAGGACCGGCGGGCGGCCTTCGCCGCCCGTTCGCCGGAGGGACGATGCGCCGAATCGCGCTGGTCGCGCTCCTCGGCTCCCTCGCCGGTTGCGGCGCGGAGTCGGGCGCCCTCTCCCAGGCCACCTTCGGCGCCGGCTGCGCGGCGGGCGGCGCCTGCGTCGGCGGCCTCGACGCGCCCCTCGCCGTGGGCGGCCGGCTCCCGCTCCGGGTCGACCTGCAGATCCCGGGGACCACCACGCCGCCGATGGAGCTGCGCTCCGCGGCCCCGGACCTCTTCTCGATCGAGGAGAACGTCGCCCTGGGACTCGCCCCGGGCGTCGGCGCCCTCCTCCTCCACGGCCCCGAGGACCTGGTCCTCGACTTCCTGCACCTCTGGGTCGCCGAGGCCGAGGGGCTCTCCCTCACCCGGCGGAGCGCGGACGGCGCGGTGCTGGGGAGCTTGACCCCGAACCTGACCCTGTTCGCCGGCGACGAGCTCCTCTTCTCCGTGGAGGCGTGGGCCGGGGGGCAGGAGCTCCTCGGCGAGTTCCCGGTGGCGGTGAGCGGGGGGACCGGCACCGTCGCCGTGGTGGGCGCCGGCGTCTCCCGCTTCTTCCGGCTCCGGGCGCTGGCGCCGGGGCAGGCCACCCTGGCGGTGACCGGCCTCGATCACCAGGCGACGCTGCAGGTGGAGGTGCTGCCGTGAGAGCTTTCCGCCCGCGACGCGGAGCCTTTCGACTCCGGGCGCTCCCCCCGCCGCTCCTGGCCGCCGGCCTCCTCGCCGGCTGCGACAGCATCTCCCTCGAGCCGATCTCCGAGCCGCCGCCGACGCGCCGCGCGAGCATCCACGAGGACGACCGGGACATCGATCTCTCCCACGGCGTCGCCTTCGCGGTCGAGTGCATCGACAGCTGCGACGGCCCTTGCCGGGGGCCCAAGGTTCGCTCCGGGGACGAGAGCGTGGTGGCCGTCCACCGGGCGTATCACTTCGCCGGCGTCGCCCGGGGCGAGGACGTCGAGGAGCACAACCCGGCCACCTTCGTTTTGGTCGGGGTCTCGCCGGGCTCGACGAGGATCACCGTCGAGAGCAACTGCACCGACGATAGCTACGCCGTCACCGTGCACCCGTAGGCGCGGGCCGTCACTGCAGCCGGAGCCCCACCGGGAAGGTGATCACCGGCATCCGGTAGTGACCCGGGATCCACTCGTAGCGGGTCTGCAGGCCGCCGTAGAGGATCAGCTGCTGCCCGGCCACGGTGGTGAGGTGCGCGTTCAGGTCGAGACCGACGCCGGCGAACATGGTGCCGACCCAGTTGGCCCGTTCGCAGACATCGCGGCAGCTGTTCTTCTCCGGATTGCAGTCGGGATCGGGCTCGCAGATGTAGCGGCCCTCGCCGCCGAAGCCGAGGCCGGCCAGGGCGTAGGGCTGGATCACCGGCAGGGGATCCCGGAGGAACGGCCGGTAGCCCAGGGCGAAGCGGCCCATGGTGATCGAGTAGTCCCCTTTGTCGGGGAAGAAGTTCATCCCGGAGAGCGCGAAGCCGAGGTCGATCCCGCTCGGCAGCACGTACCCGGCCTGGAAGACGTCCATGTAAAGCGCCCGGGGCAGCGACCTCCCGCCGAAGTTGAAGCCCGGGGCCACGCCGGCGTAGAGGAAGCCGTCGTCGAGCGGCCGCGTCGCCTCGCCGCGGGAGGCGGCGGAGGCGGCGCCGGCCGGGCCGGGCCCGGCGAGGACGACGGCGGCGAGGGCGGCGGCGAGGACGCGGACGGGCGACGACATGGTTCTCCTCCTGGCGAGGTGGGACGGTCGAACCCCGGCCGACCGCACCGCGCCCGTCCCACCGTAGGCACGGCGCTATCGCCCGTCCAATTTCCCGCCGGTCCCTGGTACAAGGGCCCTGTGAATACGCCCGTCGCCGCCGATCTGGTCGTCGTCCGCTCCCACGCCGTCCTCACCTGCGCCGGGGATCCCGGCGGCCCCGCGGAGACGCGGC
>JAEZJH010000403.1 GCA_023436385.1 Pseudomonadota bacterium | reverse complement strand
CACCACTCCGCCACCGCTCCTTCCATGGTGACCCGGAGCCGTCCGCCCTCCGACCGGCCGTTCACCTCCGGCGCGTACATCTCGTGCGCCGAGGCCGGCGGGAGCAGGAAGTCCCCGGGCGTCGTCGCCCGCGCCACGAACGAGACGGCGTGCACCCCGGGCGGAAGCCGGTCGGCGAAGAGCGAGACCCGGTCGTCCCGCCGCTCGACGTGATGGAACGGGCTCCAGAAACGGGGCGACCGCTCGGCCCGCGAGTCGGCCCGCTTCAAGCTGAAGATGAAGATGTCCTTCGCGCGCAGCTCCTCCTCCTCGTCCTCCGCGCTCCGGGGCGGCGCCGCCGTCGAGGCGAGGGTCTCGTCCACCACCTCGAGACCGGCGGGGAGCGGCACGTCGACGGCGACGAAGCGGCGCTCCTGCGACGTTGCCACCCGGAGCCGCACCCGCACCAGCTCGCCCGCCTCGAACCACCGCGCCTGGCCGCCGCCCGCGTACGGCTCGAACCAGCGCTGCACCAGAAGGCCCCGATCGGCGGCGTCGAGCGGCAGCTCCGCGGGGGCGTAGCGGAGGAGCGCGCGGTACTGGAGGCTCCCGCGCCCCTCCTTGGCGAAGACCAGGTGCCCGCCGGACCCGATCGCCTCGAGCGGCACCTCCACCCGCTCGACCTGGAGCGAGCGGCCCGCGAACTTCCGCTCGGCCACCACCCGGTCCCCCAGCGAGACCCGGGCGGTGAAGTCGGGGACCTCGCGCTCCCGGGTGCGGACGACCTCCGCCAGCGCCATCAGCGCGAAGGCCGCCTCCTGCGTGTTTCGATACTCCCCGTTCGACCTCCGGTTTCCCGCGAGCCACCGGGCCAGCTTCGGCACGAAGGGATGCGTCGGATCGACGTCGGTCAGGGTGAGGAGGACGATCGCCGTGGTGCGGGCGTCGGACGACCAGACCGCCGCATACCGGCGCGACTCGGTCTCCTCCAGGTAGACCTCCGCGGCGCTCTCGCGCGCGTGGCTCAACACCTCGTCGAGCAGCTGGCGCGCCTCCGCACGATCGCCCCGGCCCACGAACATCGCGTCGGCGAGGAGCGCCCGCGCGAAGAGCGGCAGCGCGTCGCGACGGCCGGCGAGTTCCCCGTAGTACGACGGCCGGGGCGCGCCGGTCCGGGCGAGCGCCCAGAGCGCGAAGACCCGGCTGACGTCGTCGGGCTTCCAGGCCCCGCTGCACGCCGAGGGCCGGCCGGGGGCCACCGTCTCGGCGAGGTACGCCTGGCCCCGCGAGAGGACCCCGGCGTCCACCCGGTAGCCAACCTCCCCGGCCCTCCCCAGAGCGAGCACCGCGTAGGCCGAGGCGTACGGCGAGGGGCAGTCGTCGCTCGGCCAGTAGCGGAAGCCGCCGTCGCGCCCCTGGCGCGCGGCGATCGCGGCGACGGTCCGCTCGACCACGCGATCGGGATAGACCTCGCCGTCACCGGACCTCGCCAGCGCCTCTTCGCCGAGGAGCGCCCGCGCCAGCCCCCGTCCCTCGGGCGCCTGCCAGGGGACGCCGAAGGTTTCCGACAGCTCCCGGAGCGCCACGAACGGAACCAGCCGCGAGGAGAGCTGCTCGAGACAGCCGTACGGATACTGGACCAGCTGCCGCATCCCGCCGTCGAGGCCGACCAGCGCCGTCGAGGCGAGGGTCAACTCCAGCCCGCCGGCTCCGGGCCGCGCCCCGCCCGGCGGCACGATCGCCTCGACGCGGCGATCGGAGGCCTCGCCGTAGGCGGCCACCGCCTCGAGCCCCACCGGCAGCTTCACCGGGAAGGTGAACTCGGCGGCGTCCCGCTCGCCGGCGCCGCTCGCGGTGAACACGAGTCGAGCCGTTCCCTCGCGCTCCGCCCGGAAGCGGAAGCGGAGCTCCTCCGGGCCGGAACCGAGCGACACCTGCCGCTCGGCGGGGCCGTCGAGCGAGAGCCCCTCGGCCGCCACCCGCACCGTCCCGGCACCGGAGAGGCCGCGGGCGTGGACCACCACCCCGGCCTCGAACGAGTCGCCGACCCGGGCCACCCGGGGCAACGCCGGCTGGAGGAGGAGGGGCTTCGCGACCGTCACCTCCGCGCCGCCGGTGCCCGCCTCCTCGCCCTCGGTCACCGCCATCGCCAGGAGCCGGTAGGTGGTGAGATTGTCCGGCAGCTCGACCTCCACGCGAACCCGGCCGGACGCATCGGTGACCAGCTCGGGCGCGAACAGGATCGTCGTCTTGAACTGCGTGCGCGGAACCGGATCGGCGGCGTCGTCCTTCGTCCGCGGCGGGGCACCCATCGATAAGCCACCGCCACGGCCCCGCCTACCGGTGCCGGGTCCGCGCCGTTCCTGGTCGCCGAAGGGCTGCCGACTCACCAGCCAGCGGAGTGGCTCCCCGTTCCGCACGGAGAGCCCGCGCGGCGGGTGGAGCGACTCCACCGGATCGGGCGGCGCGTAGCCGGTGAGCCGTAGCACGCCCTCGTCGACCGCCCAGAGCGTCACCTCCGCGCGCCTCCCCTTTCCCGTGGCATCGCGTACCCGCACGTCGACGGTCAGCTTCTCTCCCGGCCGCTTCGAGGAGGCATCGGGCGTCACCTCGACGCCGAGGCGCTTTCCTCGTGCATCCACCGCCAGCTCGGCATAGCCGAGCCGCACCGCCGGCCGTCCCGGGTCCTCGCCCCTCTCGATCGCCTCGTCCCCCTCGACGCGCCCCCGGGCCAGGACTACGGAGACGAAGGCGTTGGGGACCATCCACTCCTCGATCGGCACTTCGACCGTGGCGGCGCTCCCGACCAGCTTTGTCCGGCGCGCCGAGCGCACTCCCTCGCGCTCGACGGTGACCAGGGCCTCCGCTTCGGGGTAGGGGTTTTTCACCAGGACGCGTGCCGTCTCCCCGACCTGGTAGCGCTGCCGGTCGGGGACCAGCTCGAGCTGCTCCGCACCGGTCCCCTGCCACGCGGCCCTCCCCCCGCCCACCACCTAGAACCAGCCCCGCGTCACCCCCAACCCCCCGCCCGTGTCGGCGCC
>JAEZJH010000342.1 GCA_023436385.1 Pseudomonadota bacterium | reverse complement strand
CTCGACGCCAAGGTCGCCTTCGCGATGTTCCCGACGTCGATCGAGCAGCTGATGGCGATCGCCGACACCGGCAACGTGATGCCCCCGAAGTCGACCTGGTGCGAGCCGAAGCTCCGGGACGGCATGGTCGTCCGGGTGATCGAGGACTAAGGCCGGCAGGCCAACGCCGGCGGGTGGTCCGCCGGCGCTGTCTGGCAGCGGAGGCCCGTGGCGACTTGCCCGGGCCTTCGCCGGTTAACCCGCCGGCGGCGCCGGCTGCGACGCCCGGAGCTGCTGCTTCAGCTGCTGGAAGCGGTTGTTGGCCGCCTGCAGCTTCTCCTCCCGCTGCCGGGCCTTCGACCGGGCGTCGTCGACCTCGGACTGGGCCCCGGCGATCGCCTGCTCGAAGTCGTTGGGATCGAGCTTGGCGGCCCGGGTGTCGCCGGCGGCGAGGAGGGTCCGGTACTCGGCCTGGGAGACGAAGTTCTCCGCGAGCTTCACCTCCTTCTCCTGCACCGTCACCCGGGCCTTCGCCGCCTCCACCGCCTGGTCCGCGCGCTCCCGGTTGGCTTCGGCGACCCGGTGCGCCAGCCGCGCCTTCTCCAGGCCGACCTGCGCCTGGTTGGTCTCCGGGGCCTGGCCCTGCTGCTTGGCCGCCTCCAGGCGGGCCTTGGCGGTGTCCACCGCCGCCTTCGCGGTCCGCTCCTCGTTCTTGGCGATGGTGAGCTGGTTCTCCGCGTCCTGCTGGGCCACCTTGGCGCGATTCAGCTCGTCCTCCTGCGCCTGCCTCTGGGCCCGGGCGTCCTCCACGGGCGCCAGGTTCTCCGGCGACACCCGGGCCAGCCAGGCGTCGTCGATCTTCGGCGCGGTGGTCCGGTCGCGGGCGGAGGTTCCGCCGCCGCAGGCCGACAGGGAAAGCAGGATCGTCGTCACCCCGGCCAGCCGGCCGGTCCAGCGCATCGTTCGCACCATCGCCGTCTCCTCCGCGGGAAAGCCAGCCCGCGCACCGGGAGCGTGGGCACGCCCAGGACGCGACGGTACCCGGAGGAGGCGGGCGTCCGGGCCCGGCGCCGGCCGCCGGCTCGCGACGACGGCCAAGGCCGTGCGTAGCTCCGCCGGTGGAAACCGATCGGGAGGATGCGATGGCCCGCAAGACGATGGACTGCCGGGAGACCCCGAGCGCGAGCAACTGCTCGCTCACCATCTCCGGCGAGGAGGACGAGGTGATCAAGGCGGCCACGCAGCACGCCGTGGCGGTGCATGGGGAGAAGGACACGCCCCAGCTCCGCGACGAGCTGCGCAAACACCTGAAGCCGGCCGCCGAATAATTGCAATCAATCGGGCGACGTCACCCCGCCGCCGGCGCCGCTGGCGCGGGCGGAGACCAGATCCCAGACGACGTTCGGCAAGAGGCGCGAGGTGCCGGTGACCGCCGCCATCGCCCGGGGGAAGGCGATCACCGGCGCCTTCCGGGTGAGGGCCGCGACGATGGTCCGGGCCGCGGGCTCGGCGTCGATCAAAAACGGCATCGGGAACCGGTTCTCCGCGGTCATCGGCGTCCGCACGAAGCCCGGCCGGACGTCGGTGACCGCGACGCCCGTGCCCCGGAGATCGACCCGCAGGCTCTCGAGGAAGGTGGAGAGGAACGCCTTCGAGGCGGAGTAGGCGGCGCTCCGCGGCATGCCCCGGTAGCCGGCGAGGCTGGAGACGCCCACCAGGTGGCCGCGGCGGCGCTCCACCATCCGCGGGAGCACCGCCACCAGCGTGGCCGCCGCCCCCTCGACGTTGACCCGGAGCGTCGGGGCCAGGTCTTCCCAGGCGAGCCGTCCGGCCCATCGCGACCTCCCGACTCCGGCGTTGGCCACCACCAGGTCCAGGCCGCCCAGCTCGTCGTCGGCCCGGCGGACCACCTCCACCGCGGCCTCCGGCACCGCGACATCGACCGGGTAGATCCGGGCCTTCCCCCCGGCGGCGACGATCTCGTCCCGAAGGGCGGCGAGCAGCTCCTCCCGGCGGGCGACCAGGGCGACCTCGGCCCCGGCGGCGGCGAGGCGGCGGGCGAGGGCGGCGCCGATCCCACTCGAGGCGCCGGTGACGAGGGCGGTGCGGAACATGCCAATCTCCTGGAGGTTGAAGACGAGCCGGCGATTCTCGGCCAAGGTCCCGTAAACGCCAGCCCCCCGGCGGGGCCCGGCCGGATCTGCGATACCATGAACGCGGCGGTCGCACCTCGGCCGCGGACGGACGGGTATGTCGCGGTGGTTCCACAGGTCGGCGGTCCCTTTCGCGGCGGCGCTGGCCCTCGCGGCGGCGGGCTGCGGCGACATCGTCCTCGCCCCTCCCTGGTCCGCCGGCCTTTCCGTCGATCCGCCCAACCGCGTCCTCGACTTCGACGAGGTTCGGGTCGGCACCAAGGAGACCCTGCTCTTCACCATCACCAACCGCGGCAACAACCAGGTCGCCTTCATCCCGGTGCAGCCGCCCGAGCCGCCGTTCAGCTGGGACCTGGAGCTGCGACCGGGGCAGGAGACCGTGATCATCGAGGGGCGAGGCGGGCTCGTCGGCACGCCCGGCCTGCGGATCCGCTTCGGCTTCTCCCCGGGGCGGGATGGCGAGCGCGCCTACCGCGGCGAGGCCCGGCTCCGGCCAGCGGGAGCCAGCGACGACGCCGACGACCTGGTGGTGAAGCTCGAGGGCCGGGCGATCGAGCATCCGGTCCTCTGCTCGCCGCCGTCCCTGGACTTCGGCCGCGTGGTGGTCGGGGAACAGCAGGTGAAGAAGGTCTCCTGCACCAACGTCTCGGCGCATCCGGTGTGGATCGAGGTCCCGGCGCCGCAGCGCGACTACGGCGCACGGTTCGTGGTCGACCGCACCGTCGAGGAGCAGGACATCCCGGCCCACGAGCGGCTGGAGATCGCCATCCGCT
>JAEZJH010000268.1 GCA_023436385.1 Pseudomonadota bacterium | reverse complement strand
GGTTCCGGTGGGGGGTGGCGGCGGCGGCGCGGATCGCCGCCTTCAGCTCCGGGACGCCCTCGCCCCGGTGCGCCGCCGTCTCCACCACCGGGAACCCGAGGAGCCGGGCCATCGCCGGGACGTCGAGGCGCTGCCCCGCGGCCCGGGCCTCGTCGGCCATGTTCAGGCAGAGCACCGGGTTGGCGCCGGACTGGAGGACCTGCACCAGGAGCACCAGGTTTCGCTTCAGGTTGGTGGAGTCGGCGACCACCACCACCACGTCGTGGCCCGCCGCCAGCTCCTCGCAGGCCACCCGCTCCTCGGGCGTGAACGAGCCCAGGCTGTAGGTGCCGGGGAGGTCGACCACCTCCGCCCGCCGGCCGCCCAGATCCGCGGTGCCCGAGCGCCGCTCCACGGTGACGCCCGGATAGTTCCCGACGTGCTGGTGGGCGCCGGTGAGCGCGTTGAACAGCGAGGTCTTTCCGCAGTTGGGATTGCCGGCGAGGGCCACCCGGAGGCTGGCCGCGTCGGCGTGGGCGGAAGGTTCTGTTGCCCTGGCAAGCATTGTTAGGCTCCACTAAGACGGGGCGCAAAAAAAGGGCGGCGCCCGCCGGCACTCAGTCGCGGATCACCAGGATCGAACGGGCCTCGGAGCGGCGGAGGGCGAGCTGGGCCCCCTGGCAGCGGATCCAGAGCGGATCGCCGCCCCGGCCCACGCGCTCGAGCTCCACCGTGGTGTCGGGGAGGATGCCCATGTCGAGGAGCCGCTGGCGCAGGTGGCCCTCGGCCCGGAGGTGGGCGACCTTGGCGCTCTCGCCGGGGTTCAGCGCGTCGAGTTCCGACATCGTGGATGTCTCCTTCTTGGGTTTGCAACCACCACAGCTGTCGCCGCCGCAGGCCTGCCGCGGTTCGTCGCCGGCACCGCCGGCGAGGCCGATCGGACAGGAGCGGAACCGCTCGAGGAGTCCGTCTCCCGCCTGCGGGCAGCTCCCGACGAACTCGAAGAAGCGCGCCAGGCCCACCATCGCCTCGTCGGTGAGGCCGTGCTCGAGGGCGCACGCCTGCTCCGCGGCGGCGGCAGCGGGCATCTGCAGCACCTCCGCGAAGAACCGGGTGAGGAGGCGATGCCGGGAGTAGACCCGGCGGGCCAGCTTCTCGCCGGCCTCGGTGAGGACCACGTACTCCCGCCGCTCGTAACGGACCAGGTCCTGCTCGGCCAGGCGGCGCAGGGCGATGGAGACGGAGGGCGCCTTGACGTTCCGCGCCGCGGCGATCTCCTTCACCCGGGCGAAGCCGTGCTCCTGCACCAGGAGGTAGATCGTCTCCAGGTAGTCCTCGAGGGAGGAGCTGAGCGGGGCGGGGGAGGGCGTGGTAAGCGGCTTCGTCATTTCGTAGGCGCGTCTAACACCGAGCCGAGCGGTCGTCAAGGACGCAACCACGGACGCAGGTGGGGGGTCGGCCGCCGCTCTCGTCGGCTCCGCGCGTCGGGGCGCGCCCGGGGGGCGAGCGCGCTCCCGGAAAATCTCCCTAGCGGGCCAGCGGTCCTTCCGGCAGCTCGTCGATCGACTTGACGATGGCGGCGTGGGCGACATCGAAGAACGGCGGACGCTTGGCCGCCTCGGCGGCGTTGACGGCGTCGACGACGGCGCCGGCGAGCGCGCCGATCCCGTGGTCGGACCGGGGGCCCTGGCCCGCCGAGTCGGCGGCCACGGTCCAGGCGGCGACCCACAGCTCCCCGCCCTGGGGGTCGTTCATGTCGAAGCCGACGCCGAAGGTGGTGCGGGTGTTGAAGAGGTCCCCGGCCACGTCGTAGCGGGTGACCCGCGTGTACAGCACCGCGTCGGCCTGCACGGCGGCGAGGATGTCCGCCGGCGAGGCCTCCGGGCCGACGCGCTTGTCCACCTCGGCGAAGGGGACCACCTGGTAGCCGCGGCGGGCGAGGGCCTCGGCCACGGTGCTCCGGACGAAGAGCGCGGCCTCGGGCGGGCCCATCCCCGGGTCGGTGGGCATCACCACGATCGACTGCGGGGGATGCTCCTCGAGCGACTTCGCCTTGCGGATGGTGGCGTGGGCACAGCCGGTGGCGAGGAGGGCGGCGAGGAGCGGCAGGGCGAGGGCGGACTTTCGCATGGGTTCACCGTCGTCGGGGCCGGCGGCGCCGGGCCGTGAAGGGCGCGCGAGCCAGCGACGGTCCCGCGCGCGGGGGCCGCAGGCTACCACGCGGGCGGCTGGCCCCGGCAGTGTCGCCCCGGCGGCGGCGTGGGATGGCGGTCACTTCCCCCATTGCCGGAGCCGGGCCCCGGTCACCGCGCCGTCGGCCTCGACCCGGAGGTCGCCCCAGGTGGCCGGGACCTCCGGTCGCACGTCCCGCCAGAGGTTCCGCAAGAACGCCTCGAGCGCCTCGTCGGCGCCCTCGGCCAGAATCGCCGCCGGCACCCGGATCACGTCGGCCCAGGTGCCGGTGTTGAGGTAGAGGGCCCGGTCGGGCGGACCGACGTGCCGCGCCTGGTGCGTGTGTCCCATCACCACGGTGGAGACCGTGCCGTGGTTCTCCGCGAGGAGCCGCTTCGCCTCCTCGCCGAAGGGGCCGGTGGGGCCGTCGGGGAGGGCGGAGCGATCGTCGAGGAGGAGTCGCCGCAGCAGCAGCCGGATCTGCTCCAGGCGCCGGCGGGGGATCGGCTCGCCGCGCGCGAAGAAGGCGGCGATCCCGTCGTGCTGCGGCTCGAGGGCGAACTCGAACCAGCGGTGGATCGGCAGCTCCGGCGCGGGTCGCTGCACCTTGCCCCAGGCCTCGCCCATCGCCCGCTCCAGCTCCGGATCGGCCTCCGGCAGGTCGCGGTGCCGGCGGCGCCCGCGGCGGTGGCGCGGATCGCCGTGGTGCAGGTCGGCCTCCAGGATCTTGGCGATCCCCTCCACGTTGCGGAGGAGCGCCGGCTCGAAGGCGACGAGGAGCAGCGCCGCCAGCTCCCCGGGCGGCTTGAGGAGATCGAGGAAGGGGTAGCGGTGCTTGATCGGGTTGAGCACCCGCGCCACCGCCTCGCTCCCCGGCGAGGGCCGGAGCCGCACCTCTGGCTCCTCGCCCCGGGAGTACGCGGAGGCGACGGCGCGGAGCCCGGTGAAGTCGTTGGCGTTGGTCGCCTCGTAGCGGTTCCCGTGTTCGATCAGCACCCCGCCGATCCGGAGCGCCCGGCCATCGGAGACAAAATCGAGACACGTAGGCCACCCCAGCCGCGCCCGCAGTGCCTCCTGCACCCCGGGCAGCGCCAGCTCGAGATCGTGGTTGCCGATCAGCACCTCGACCCGGCGGCCGCCGGCGGCGAACCGGCCCAGGGCGTCGAAGACCGGCCCGAATTCTCCGGTCATGGTGCGCCGGAGCTTGTCCACCGCCCGGGCGGGATCGGCGGTGAAGGGCTCCCAGGGCGGGATGGCCAGGAAGTCGACGAAGTCGCCGGCGATCACCAGCCGCAGCTCCTCGTCCGGCGCCGCCAGCGCCGGGAGCGCGTCGAGGAAGGAGACCAGTCGCCCGGGCCGGGTGTTCATCGCCGGCGG
>JAEZJH010000266.1 GCA_023436385.1 Pseudomonadota bacterium | reverse complement strand
CCCCAGCCCGGTGGCTGGGTGGCGACGCGGACGCCGCCCGCCCGCGCCACCGCGGCGAAGGCCCGGGTGAGGGTCTCCGCCACCGCCAACTCGTCGAGCCGCGCGGCGGGACCGGCGCCGAAGAGGAAGAGCCGGCTCACCGGGAGACGTCCACCGGAGACGGTGAGGACCGCCTCCCCGGCACGGCCGGCGAGGAGCCCGCCCTTGAGCTGCCGGGTGAGGGCGCCGCAAAGGCGGAAATCGCAGAGGCCGCCCAGCCCGCGAAGCGGTCGCTCGTCTTCGCCGACGAAGATCACCAAGTCCTCGCCCGCGGCCCGGTCGAGGCCGGCGAGGGTGAGCGACGCGGCGGAGAGGTGCAGGTCGGCCATGGTCTCCCTCCCTCCCCGGGCGGCGGGCGGCCGTTGCCGGCGACCACCGCTTGGCGCCAGCCACCCTTCCCGACAGCCTCTATCACAACTCGATCGGGAACGGCGTCGCCGAAGCCACGCACACGCGCGGCGCCGCCCGGGGATCCGGGCGGGCCGCTCGTCGCGCCGGCTACCAGCACCGGCGCCGACGGACCACCGCGCGGCTACAGCTTCCCGGCCTCCCGGGCGATCCGGTCGAGGATCCCGTTGACGAACGCCGGCGAGCCCTCGCCGCCAAAGGCCTTCGCCACCTCGATCGCCTCGTTGATCGCCACCTTGCCGGGAGTCGCGGAGCGGAGCAGCTCCCACGTGCCGATCCGCAGGACGTTCCGGTCGACCCGGGCCATCCGGTCGAGGCGCCAGTTCGCCGACTGGGCCTGGATCGCGTCGTCGATCGCCTCCCGCTCGGCCACCACGCCGCGGACGATCTCCTCGGCGAAGGCGCGGACCGAGCCGTCGGCCTCGTCCTCCACCGATTCCCAGAAGCGCGCGAGCCCCGTGGCCAGGTCCGCGGGCTCCACCGCCTCTAGCGAGAAGAGGGCCTGCAGCGCCCGCTCGCGGCCCTTCCGCCGCACCGGGGTCGCCATCACTTCTCCTGCATGGCGAGGAAGAGGGACGCCTGCTCCACCGCGGCCATCGCCGCCTCGGCGCCCTTGTTGCCGCCCTTGGTCCCGGCCCGCTCGATCGCCTGCTCGACGTTGTCGCAGGTGAGGACGCCGAAGGAGACCGCGCACGGCGCCTCGAGGGAGAGGTGCCCCAGGCCCTTGGCGCACTCGCCGGCCACGTAGTCGAAGTGCGGGGTGCCGCCGCGGATCACCGCGCCCAGGGCGATCACCGCGTCGTACTTCCCGGAGAGCGCCACCCGTCGCGCCGCCGCGGGCAGCTCGAAGGTGCCCGGGCAGCGGTAGACGTCGATCCGGGCCTCGTCCGCGCCATGGCGACGGAGCGCGTCGAGCGCCCCCTCGAGCAACCGATCGGTGATGAAGGAGTTGAAGCGGGAGACGCAGATCCCGAACCGGAGTCCGGTCGCGACCAGCTTGCCCTCGAACGTCCTCATGCTAGCCCTTCCTCTTGGCGCTCTTCGCGGCCTTGGCGGTCTTCACGGTCTTGGCGGTCGGGGCGGTGGCGGTCCGCTTCCCGGCCTTCGGGGTGGCGGAGGTCCCGGCGGAGGCGGCGCGCCGCGAGGAGCCGACGCGGATCAGGTGGCCCATGTCGCGCTTCTTCAGCAGGTACGCCCGCCGCTCGCGGGTGGCCGGGATCTCGATGGCCACCCGCTCCGTCACCTCGAGGCCGTAGCCCGCGAGGCCGACGAGCTTCTTCGGGTTGTTGGTGAGAAGCCGGAGCTTCTTCACCCCGAGATCCCGGAGGATCTGGGCGCCGACCCCGTAGTGCCGGAACGACCCGTTGCTCTTGTCGCGGGCCGTCGCCTCCTCCGGCGCGAGCCGGGAGCAGCGGAGCCGCGAGGGGCCGCCCCGGTCCTCGGGCTCGAGGTAGACGCGCCCCCCGCGACCCTCCCGGCCGATCCGCTCGATCGCCCGGCGGAGCTGGAGCCCGCAGTCGCAACCGGTCGAGCCGAGGAGGTCGCCGGCGGTGCACATCGCGTGGACCCGCGCCAGCACCGGCCCGCCCTTGGCGACATCGCCCTTCACCAGGGCGACGTGGGTACGGCCCTCCTCGCCCGGGACCCGGTACGAGTAGGCCTTGAAGGTCCCGGCGGCCCCGAGGTGCAGCTCCTCCTTGCCGGTCCGGACCACCAGCCGCTCGTGCTCGAGGCGGTAGCGGACCAGGTCGGCGATCGAGAGGATCGGGATGCCGTGCTTCTCCGAGAACACCTCGAGCTGCGGCATCCGGGCCATGGTGCCGTCGTCGTTCATGATCTCGCAGATCACCGCCGCGGGCTTCTGCCCCGCGAGGCGGGCGAGATCCACCGAGCCCTCGGTCTGGCCGGTGCGCACCAGCACCCCGCCCTTCCGCGCCCGGAGCGGGAAGACGTGGCCGGGCCGCACCACGTCCTCGGGCCGGGCGTTGTCGGCGACCGCGGTGAGGATGGTGTGGGACCGGTCGGCGGCGGAGATCCCGGTGGTGACGCCCTGGGCCGCCTCGATGCTGACGGTGAAAGCGGTCTGGAACGACGACTCGTTCTCCTGGACCATCATCGGGAGGCGGAGCTGCCCGATCCGGTCCTCGTCGAGGGCGAGGCAGATCAGGCCGCGCGCCTCCTTGGCCATGAAGTTGATCGCCTCCGGCGTGGTCTTCTCCGCCGCCAGGCAGAGGTCGCCCTCGTTCTCCCGGTCCT
>JAEZJH010000563.1 GCA_023436385.1 Pseudomonadota bacterium | reverse complement strand
GGCGAGGACGGTGTCGATCATCCCGGCGTCGAAGATCTCGAACTCCGGCCGGATCCCCGCCTCCCGCATCATCCCCGCCAGCTTGCGGATCAGCGGCAGCGGGTTCTCGAAGACCTCGTCGCCGAAGTTGCAGGTGCCGGCGCTGAGGGTGGCCATGTCCGGCTTGGCGGCCCCGGTGAGCGTGAGGGGCTGCGCCCGCTCCTCGGCGGTCATCCCCACCGCGCCGCCGGTGGAGGTCTGGACGATCACGTCGGGCACCAGCTCGCGGATCCGGAGGATCGCCTTCCGGAAGTACTCCGCGTCCTGGGTGGGCGTGCCGTCGTCCTTCCGGACGTGGAGGTGAATCATCGCCGCGCCGGCGTCGCGGCAGCGCTTCGCCTCCTGCGCCAGCTCCTCCGCGGTGTACGGCACGTGGGGCGTCTGCTCCCGGGTGACCTCGGCGCCGCAGATGGCGGCGGTGATCACGAGCGGCTGCACCATGTCTCCCTCCCTACCGAACGTTGCGCTGCTTTTCTTTCGGCGTCACGCAGGTGCCGGTGGCCCGGCAAACCACGATCGGCTCCGGGAGCACGTCGCACGCCGAATCCGAGCCGGGCACCGGCCGGATCACCTTCCGGGCCTCGAAGCGCATCTTCCGCGAGGTGTTGCCGGCGGAGACGATCTCGCCCTCGGCCTCGACGTAGTCGCCGGCGAAGACCGGGGCCAGGAACTCCACGGAGTCGTAGGCCCGGAACAGCCCCTCGTCCCCGTCGTGGCGGATCAAGAGCTCCGTGGCCACGTCGCCGAAGAGCGCCAGCATCCGGGCGCCGTCCACCAGGTTCCCACCGTAGTGCGCGTCCGCCTGGCTCATCCGGAGCCGGAGGAGGACCTTCTCGCCGATCGGCATCTCGATCTCCTACGCCTTGCCGGCCCGGGCCTTCAGGGCCGAGTAGAGGAAGTTCGCCACGTCGGACGCCCGGGAGCCGGGGCCGAAGCCGGCGTCGAAGCCCAGCTCCAGCGCCAGCTTGTGGTCGATCCGCGGGCCCCCCAGGACGAGGAGGAAGCGCTTCCGGAGCCCCTTCGCCTCGAGCTTCTTCACCAGCTCCCGGGAGTTGTCCTTGTGCACGTCGCGCTGGGTGACGATCTGCGAGACCAGGATGGCGTCGGCGTTCCGCTCCAGGGCGGTGGCGATCAGTCGCTCGTTCTCCACCTGCGAGCCCAGGTTGAGCGCGTCGAACATCCGGTACCGCTCGAGGCCGTAGTCCCCGGCGTAGCCCTTCATGTTCATGATCGCGTCGATGCCCACCGCGTGGGCGTCGGTGCCGGTGCAGGCGCCGACGACGCCGATCTTCCGCCCCAGGTCCCGCTCGATCGCCTCGTTGAGCGCGTCGAAGCCGAGCTTGTCGAGGACCACCTCGGGGACGTCGATCGCCCCGTAGTCCACGGAGAGCTGGGTCTTCGCGTAGACCACGAAGAAGGTGTAGTTGGTCCCCGCCTTCTCCATGTGCGCGATGGAGACCTCGGCGAAGGTCTGCTGCTTCACCAGCTGGAGCGCCGCCTCCTTGGCCCGCGCCGAGGGCGGGACCGGGAGCACGAAGGAGAGCTGGACGACGCCGTCTTCCTTGCGGTCGCCGTAGGGACGGATGAAGTGCGGGGCGTTTCCGGTCACGGGCTTCATCACGCGACCTCCTTCTTGGCGACCTTCCGGCCGTCCGGGAGGACGACGCCGGTCGTCTCCTCGAGGATGTCGAGGAACGGGTTGAAGTAACCGGGGCCCTTCTCGATCACGCCCGCGAGGCCCTTGCCGCCGGTCTCCGCGCGCTTCACGCCGGCGAAGCGGCCCAGGGCGATGGCCTCGAACATCCCCTTCGCCGCCGCCTCCTCGAGCAGGTCGAGGGCGTTCTTGAAGACCTCGTTCTGCCGCTGGGCGATCCGGCCGTCGGGACGGATGGTCATCTCCTCGCCGAGGTACGCCGCCGCCCGGTAGACGTAGTCGGCCATCTTCAGCGCCGAGAACCGGTCCATCAGGAAGGGGTTGTGCATCGCCTCGGTCATCATCCCGAGGAGCTGGATGTGCTGCCGCGTCCAGACGCCGATCAGGTCGGCCATCGCGTCGTAGGAGTGGGCGAAGAAGATGTCGCCGTCCTTGTGCTTGGTCGGCGGCATGTACTTGAGCGGGTGCCGCGGGAAGAGGCCGCGGACCAGCCACGCCTGGGCCAGCTCCCAGAGCAGCGTGTCGGGATAGGCGGTGTCGATCTCGAAGGAGTGGCCGAGGCCGATCTTCTCGTCGGGGAGCCCGGCCCGGTGGGCGAAGGCCTCGTTGATGAACTGCGAGGCGATCACCTGGTGCGCCGCCTCGTAGGCGTCGGCGGTGGTGATGTAGTTGTCCTCGCCGGTGTTGATGGTCAGGCCCGCGAAGGCGCAGATCCGCCGGGAGAAGTACTGGTCGACCATCGTCCGCCGCGGGTTGATGTCGCGGAAGAGGATGCCGTACATGGCGTCGTTGAGGAGCATGTCGAGCCCCTCCCACGCGCCCAGGAAGGCGATCTCCGGCATGCAGAGGCCGGAGCTGTAGTTGACCAGGTGGATGTAGCGGCCGAGACGCTGCGACTCCTCGTCGAGCGCCTCCCGCATGATCCGGAAGTTCTCCTGGGTGGCGTAGGTGCCGCCGAAGCCCTCGGTGGTGGCGCCGTGGGGCACGTAGTCGAGGAGCGACTGGGCGGTGGTGCGGATCACCGCGATGATGTCGGCGCCGTTCTGGGCCGCGCTCCGGGCCTGCTCCACGTCGTCGTAGATGTTGCCGGTGGCGACGATCAGGTACTTGAGGGGCGCGTTGGCGCTGGAGCCGATGGTGAGCCCCTTCTTGAGCTCGTCGCGCGTCTCCACCCGGCGGCGCATCTCCTCCATCGCCGCCTTGGCC
>JAEZJH010000181.1 GCA_023436385.1 Pseudomonadota bacterium | reverse complement strand
CCGGCACGCTCCGCCGCCACCCCGAGCTGCGCTACCGCCGGCGCGAGGAGGATCTCGCCCGGCTCGTCGCCACGCAGGCGGCGATCCTCGACAACGTCGCCGGTGAGGTCCGGGTCGGCGGGGTGCTGGTCTACGCGGTCTGCTCCGTGCTCGCGGAGGAGGGGCCGGAACAGTTCGCCGCCTTCCTCTCCCGGCACGGCGGCGCCTTCGAGCCCGCGCCCCTCGCGCCCGCGCCGCCCTGGACCACGGGCGGCGCGATCCTCGAGACCTGGCCCCACCGCCAGGGCCTCGACGGGTTCTGGGCGGGCCGGATGGTGAGGCGCCGCTAGAGTAGACCGCCGCCGGTGATATCGAGATCCCATGACCAGGGTCTGCCGGCCGGCGGGCAAGGTCCTGGTCAACCTGTTATCCTGTCCGTCTTGCCGACGCCGCTCGTCGGAGGTCCGCCGTGCCGAACTCGCCCTTGATCGCACCCTCGATCCTCTCCGCCGACTTCGCCCGCCTGGGCGAGGAGATCGAGGCGATCGAGGCGGCCGGCGCCGATTGGGTCCACGTCGACGTGATGGACGGCCGCTTCGTCCCGAACCTCACCATCGGGCCGCCGGTGGTCGAGGCGGTCCGCCGGCGGGCGAAGCGCCCCCTCGACGTCCACCTGATGATCGTCGAGCCCGAGAAGTACGTGGACGCCTTCGTGGCCGCCGGCGCCTCCGTGGTCTCCGTGCACGCCGAGGCGTGCCCGCACCTGCACCGGGTCCTCCAGCAGATCCGCAAGGCGGGCGCGGGACCGGCGGTGGCGCTCAATCCCGCCACGCCCCTCGAGGCGATCGAGTGGGTCCTCGACGACCTCGACATGGTCCTGGTGATGAGCGTCAACCCCGGCTTCGGCGGGCAGGCGTTCATCCCCGCCGCCGTGGAGAAGATCGCCCGGCTGCGGCGCCTCGCCGATTCCCGGGGCCGGCAAGACCTGCGGATCCAGGTGGACGGCGGCATCGGCCCGACCAACGTCGACCGGGTGGCCGCCGCCGGGGCCGACGTCTTCGTCGCCGGCAACGCGGTCTTCCGGGCGCCCGACTACCGGGCCGCCATCGAGGGAATCCGGGCGGGCGCGCTACGCGGGCAGGGGGAGACGAAGCATGGATAGGATGGGAGACGTGGCACACCACCTCGCCGTGCTCGTCGAGGACGAGCAGGATCTCGGGCAGATGCTCGTCGAGTTGATGGACGAGCTGGGCTACGAGGTTCGCTACGCCCGGACCTTCGCCGAAGCCGAGACCCACCCGAACGACCGCCCGCCCTGCGTGGTGATCACCGACCTCACCCTCCCCGACGCGCCGCCGGACGAGGTGGTCAAGGGGCTGCGGAAGAAGTACCCGACCTCGCGGATCCTGCTGATGAGCGCGCGGCCGCGCCGCGAGGTCCAGGAGCTGGCCCGGGACCACGGGGCCGACGGCGCCATCGCCAAGCCCTTCGATCTCGACGCCTTCGAGCGCGCCCTCGAGCACGCCTGCCACGAGCCCGCGGGCGCGCCGGCGTAGTCAGCGCCGCCGCGTCGCCTCGTACAGCGAGTGAAGGCCCGGGAGGCCGGGCCTCCGTTCGCCCCGCGCGCAGGCGTGGAGGTACGCGACCAGGGCCTCGTTCACCGGCGCGGAGATCCCGTGCCGCCGGGCCCTTTCCACCACCTCGCCGTTCAGGAAGTCGACCGGCGGCTCCCGCCCCCGCTCGAGCTGCGCCAGCATCGAGGAGCGGAGCCTCCGGTAGCGCGCCCCGATCGCCAGGAGCGCCGCGTGTCGGGCGAGGAGCGCCCGCCGGGACGGCATTGGCGGCAGCGCCAGCCACCCGGGATCGAGGCCGCCGATTCGCTCCAGGGCCACGCCCTCGGCGTGGGCCACCGCCACCGCCTCGCCGATCGTCTCCAGGGCGAGCCGTCGCACGAAGGCGCGCCGGAGCAAGGGGCCGACCCGATCCCCGCCGGCGGTCCCGATCGTGGAGACCGCGCAGTTCACCGAAAGCTTCGACCAGCGCGCGCCGGCCAGGCGGTCGGTGACCCTCACCGGGAACGCCGTGCCGAGGAGGGCGGCGAGGCGGTGGACCGCGCCGTCGGCGGGACCGCCGGTTCGGCCCACCGCGAAGCCTCCGGCGCTGGTGCGGACCGCGACCCCGTCCTCCGGCCGCGAGGCGCCGAAGGCCACTACCGCGCCGATCACCCGATCCGCCCCGACCACCGGGACCAGCCGCTCCTCGGGGAGGCCGTTGGCCAGCGCCACCACCCGGCCCTCCGGCGCGAGGAGCGGGAGGACCGCCCGGGCCGCGGCCACCGCCTCGTCCGGCGGTGTGGCGAGGAGCACGAAGTCGTAGCGCCCGGCGGCGGGGAGGCCCTCGCGAACCACGAGCGGGCCCTGCACCACGCGGGAGCCCCGCCGATCCCGGAGCACCAGGCCCCGCTCGCGGAGCCGGCGGGCGGCCTCCGGTCGACGGACCGCGAGCTCCACCGTTACGCCGGCCTCGGCCAGGGTTCCGGCGATCACGCCGCCCAGGCCGCCGGCGCCCACCACCAGGAGGCGGGTCGTGTTGGTGGGAGAGGAGGGCTCCTGCATCA
>JAEZJH010000176.1 GCA_023436385.1 Pseudomonadota bacterium | reverse complement strand
GGCGTAGAGCTCGCCGTCCGGGCCTTCCGCGAACGCCGCGACGGTGAGGCCGGTCTCGAGGAGCAACCGGACCGCCGGCGGTCCGCCCCCGGCGGCCTCGTTCAGCCCCCACACCTTCCCGGCGGCGAAGTCGCCGAAGAGATACGTGCCCTGGAGCTCCGGCATCGCCCGGCCGCGATACACGAAGCCGCCGGTGATCGACCGGCCCTCCTCGTGGCTGTAGACCCAGAGCGGCGGGATCGCGTCCGGCCGGCCGTTGCAGGGAGGGAGGCGGCACGCCGTCCCCTCGAAGACGTCCCAACCGTAGTCGCCGCCCTTCTCGAGGACGTTGACCTCCTCCCACGCCGCCTCGCCGACGTCCGCCAGCCAGAGCTTCCCCGTCTCCCGGTCGAAGGAGAAGCGCCAGGGATTCCGGAGGCCGTAGGCCCAGATCTCCGGCCGGCCCCCGCCGCCGGCGAAGGGGTTGTCCGCCGGCGAGGTGTATCCGCCGGGACCGGAGACATCGATCCGGATCACCTTGCCGAGGAGGGTGGCGAGGTCGCCGGCGTTGGCTCCGTCGCCGCCGTCGCCGAAGCCGAAATAGAGATACCCGTCCGGCCCGAACAGGAAGTGCCCGCCGTTGTGGTAGTCCTTGGGCTGGTCCTGGGTGAGGAGCACCTCTTCGCTGTCGGGATCGAAGGTGAGGCCGCCGTCCCCGGAGGTAAAGCGAGACAAGACGGAGAGGAGCGGGGACCCGCCGACCCCGGGCCCCGTATACGAGGCGAGGAGCGCGCCGGTCCGGGGATCGAAGGCGATGCCGAGGAGCCCCGCCTCCCGGGCCTCGGCCGAGACGCGGTCGGTGAGGTCGAGGGCCACGGTGGCCGCCCCGACGTCCTCCCGGTCCTCGAAGGTGAGCACGCGGCCGCCCTTCTCGGCCACGTACCAGCGCCCCGGGGTCAGCGGCGACTGGACCAGGTCCAGCGGCAGGTCGAACTTCAGCGCGGCGTAGGCCCGGGTCACCGCCACGTCGGCGGGCGTCGGGGCCTGGGCCGGCGCCAGGCAGGTGGAGTTGATCGGGCGGGCGTCGAGGCCGACCCCCGCGGTTCCTCCGATCCCACCGGTCCCCCCGCTGCCGCCGCTTCCCCCGCTCCCGCCGGCGCCGCCGGGCCCGTCGATGGCGGGGCGGGGCCGATCGGAGCTGCACGCGGCCGCGAAAGTTGTCGCCAAGATCGCCAGCCACACCTGTCGCCGCGCCATCGCTGGTCGCCCCCCTCTTTCGGTTTTCCGGCACCGGGACGGTAGGCAGCGCCCGCGCCGCCGTCCCGTACCCGGTCGGTCCCGCCGGAGCGAGCACGACCGGGGGACGTGGGCGGATCGGAGGCTTGACGTTGCGTCGCGGTGCATGGGGCCTGGCAACCGCCTGGTGCCGCTGCCGGAATGCCGCCAAACGACCGGGCGAACCTCCGGCCGCGACCCGGCCCGGCTCCCTCCCCCACCGGGACCGCGGGCACGGCCGCAGTCCGACCGGGCCCCCTCGCCCGCCCGAGGCGCAGCCATGGAGCGCCCCCGGGGGGCGTTCCCGCCTGGATGGGCCGTCCTCAACCTGGGGATACACCCGGGAGTACCCCGAGTGAATACGAGGTGGATGATGAGGAATGTCTTCGTCGCGTTGGCTGCCGCCGCCGCCCTGGGCCTACCGACGCTGGCCGTCGCGAACGACGAGCACGACCGCGACGATCGTCATGACCGCGACGATCGGGACCGTCATCACGACCGGGATCGGCACGACTACGACGACGACAAGTACGACGACTACGACGACGACAAGTACGGCCACGGGAAGGACCACGACGATCGCGGCTACGATTACGACTACGACGACTACGACGACAAGTACGACCGCGACTACGACGACCACGGGAAGAAGTGCCCCGAGGACTTCGACCTGGTGATCGCCGTCACCGACGACGACGGGGACCAGGACCGGGACGGGGTCGTCTGCTGCAAGGTGGTCCACCACGGCTGGCGGAAGGCCCTCGTCTGTGTCGACAAGGACTTCGACCAGGACGACCGGCACGACGAGTACTACTGACCGTCCGGGACCCCTTCCCCCGGGGACGGGCCCCCTCCTCCCCTCCCGCGTCCTTCCCCTCCGGGACCGCCGCACCCACCTTCGCCCGGTCGTCCGGTCGGCGGCCGGGCTGCCGGGGGGTGGGATGGGCGCGTGGGGTTTCACAGGACGAGTGCTTCCGGGCCTCTTGGCGGCCCTCGCCGCGACCCCCGCGGCGGCGAGTTCCCGGACCGTCGTCGTCCTCGGCTTCGACGACGGCCGGATCAGCCAGCTCGAGGCCTTGCCGATCCTCGCCGCCCACGGAATGCGGGCCAGCTTCTTCTTGAACAGCGGCCGGTTCGGCGGGAGCAACCACGTCAGCCCCGAGCAGGCCCGGCAGCTCCTGGCGGCCGGCCACGAGATCGGCGGACACACCCGGACCCACGAAGACCTGGTCGCGCTCTCGCCGCGGGAGGCCCGGGAGCAGGTCTGCGACGATCGCCAGCGGCTGCTCGCCGAGGGACTGGGTCCCCTGGAGTCGTTCGCGTATCCGTATGCGTCGTCCGATCGGGAGGCGGCGGCGATCGTCTGGTCCTGTGGCTACCGGTGGGGCCGGTCCCAGGGAGGCCTCGACGAGGAGGACTGCTCCCGCGACTGCGTGTATGCGGAGACATTTCCGCCCCAGCACCCGCTCGAGCTCCGGGCTCCGCACTCCGCGAAGTACAGCTGGACCCTCGCCGATCTGCAGGGTCACGTGCTCCGGGCGGAGGCGAGCGGTGGCGGCCTCGTCGCCTTCGCCTTCCACGAGCTCTGCGACGACTGTTCCGATACCTACCGGACCTCGCCCGCCCTCTTCGGCGAGTTCGTCGACTGGCTGGCGACGCGCGAGGCTCGGGGCACGGTGGTGCGCACCCTGGCGGAGGCGATGGCGGAGGAGCGGCGGGAGCTCCAACCGCCGGCGGTGCGACTCACCACGCCCGCCCCCGACGCACGGGTGTCCGGCCAGGTCGAGCTGGGAGCCACCGCCTCCGACGACGACCAGGTCGCCGCCGTGGCCTTCCTCGTCGACGGCGCCCGGGTGGCCTCCCTGGCCGGACCGCCGTGGGCGGCCACCTGGAGCACCCTCTTCCACCCCAGCCCACGGGCCGTGGTGACGGCGGTCGCCCTCGACCGATCGGGAAACCAGGCCGTCTCCGCCCCCGTGACCCTCTCCGTCGAGGGCGCGAATTTGCCGCTGCCGTCGCTGCGCCGGGAACCCGTAGATCCGCCGCGGCGTCGAGCCGGCCCGTTCCGGCCCGGGGCCGATTCCGGGGGTCCGGCCGATCTGTCGGTCGACGAGTCGCCCGGCTGCACCGCCGCCGGCGCCGCTCCGGCCGGTCTCGGACTGATCGTCGCCCTCCTCCGGCCGGGGCTGCCCCGTCGCCGCCGCTGACCTGCCCGGCGGTCATCGCACCCAGCTACGCCCCCACGGCCTCGATCAGCCGCCTTCGCTGCTTCTCGTCCGGTAGCGGCCCCCGCATCGCGCCCAGATTGTCACGCATGTGTTCGGGCTTGCTGGTGGCCGGGATGGCGCAGGTCACCGCGGGATGGGCCAGGATGAACTTGAGGAAGAGCTGGGCCCAGCTGGTGGCGCCCAGCTCCTCGGCGAGGGGCGGAAGCGGCCTGGCGCGGGCCTCCCGGAACAGGGTGCCGCCCTCGAACGGACGCATCACCAGCACGGCGATCCGGCGATCGGCGGCGAGGGGGAGGAGCACCTTCTCCGCGTCCCGGACGCCGATCGAGTAGGGCAGCTGCACGAAGTCGAGCGGGTGGGCCTTCATCAGGCGGGCCAGTTCGTTGAACGCGTCGAGCCGGTAATGGGTAATTCCGAGGTATCGGATCCGGCCCGCCTCCTTCCAGGCGCGGAGCGTCTGCAGCTGCGTCTCGGTGTCGACCAGGTTGTGGACCTGCATCAGGTCGAGGCGTTTCACGCGAAGGCGCCGGAAGGACTCCTCCATCTGCGCGACGCCGGCCTCGCGGCCCTCGGTCCAGACCTTGGTGGCGAGGAAGGCCCGATCGTGCCAGCCGCCCGCGGCGAGGAGATCGCCGACTACGGTCTCCGCCCGGCCGTACATCGGCGAGGAGTCGATCACCTGGCCGCCGCCGGCGAAGAAGGTCCGGAGCACCTCCCGGAGCGGCGCCCGGGCCTCGGGGGAGTCGCCGACGTCGAAGGTGCGGGCGGTGCCCATGCCGATCGCCGGGAGCGCCTCGCCGCTCTTGGGGATCTTCCGCAGGATCGGCCCGTCGGACCTCCCGGGCTTTCCGGCCTCCCCGCCTTTGCCGGCGGCGGAGCAGCCGGGAACCGCGGCGAGCACGGCGGTGCCGGCCGCTCCGGCGAGGACCTCGCGACGCGTGAACCGCTTCATCGTTCTCCCTCCCCCACCGCCCGCGCGTGGCGCCGGGCCAGGTAACGGGCGAGCCCCATCCCGCCGACGGCGAACGGCACCGCTACCAGGGCGACGCCGCCGACGCCGACGCCGGCGGCGCCGAGGCCGGCGTTGAGCCAGGCGCTGAGCGCGTCGCCGCCGCGATACACCACCGTATCGATCGATCCCTTCCCCTTGTATCGCTCCTCCCGACTCACGGAGGTGAAGAGCACCTCCCGGGCCGGCCGCTCGACGGCGTGGTGGGCGGCCCGCCGGACTCCCCAAAGCGCCACCGCGGGGCCGAGGAACGGGGCCAGGGCGAAGCCGACGAAGCCGACGGCGGAGAGGAACGGCTGGAGCGCCAGCCCGAAGCCCAGGCCGAGCCGGCCGAGGATACGTCCGCTGGCGAGGAGCTGGACGCCGAGGGTGAGCGCCTGGCTCCCGGCGTCCACGTAGCCGAACAGCGCCACCCGCCAGCCCGGATCGGCGATCGCCCGCTCCACCAGCCCCAGGTATTGCGCGTAGAGGAGCGTCGAGGTGATCGCGTAGAGCAGGGTCTGGCCGCCGATGGCGAGGAGATACGGCGAGCGCAGGAGCAGGGTGAAGCCGGCGAAGGCATGGCCGCCCAGGGCCCGCTCCCGATCCTCGCCGCCGCCGGCCGAAGCACCGGCCCAGCGCCCCACCCGGCCGGCG
>JAEZJH010000107.1 GCA_023436385.1 Pseudomonadota bacterium | reverse complement strand
CCTCCACCCGGGCCCGGGCCCGGCGTCCGACCTCGATCCAGACCGCGGCGAGGAGGATCGGCAGGCCCCGGTGCCGGCGGAGGACCTGGTGCAGGTGGCCGTTCTCCGGCGCGTAGAAGTCCCGTTCGTCGAGGCGAAAGCCCAGCTCTCCGCCGAGCACGTTGGCCAGCGCCCAGGCCTGGACCCCGGGGTTTCGTTCGACGGTGCGGCGGGAGACCTGCCGGGCCCAGTCATCGAGGAGCGCGCGGTCGCCCGCGGCGGCCTCCGCGGAGAGGCCGTCGATGGCGAAGAGCGCGCCGGCGAGGTCGTCCGACGAGGTGGCCCTGACAAACTCCCCCAGGGCGCCTTCGTCGGCTTCGGACCATAAATCCTCGGCGACCATGTTCGTAGGATAAGGCCTGCGGCCGCCCGGGTCCGTGCCGGCGGGCAGGCGAGCACTCGGTTGAGGATCGTGAGGCACGGTGGGTTAGAGTGGCGGGCTTCGCCGGGGGCGGACGGGACGATGGACGCATTCGTGGCCAGACAGCCGATCCTCGACCGCGACCGGCAGATCGTCGGCTACGAGCTCCTCTTCCGTTCGAGCCTCGAGAACTTCTTCTCCCATCCGGACGCCGATCACGCCGCCGCCCAGGTGATCCACGACTCGATGCACGTCTTCGGGCTCGACGTGCTGGCCGCCGGGCGGCGGGTCTTCGTCAACGCCACGCGGCAGGTGGTGGTCGAGGGGCTGTACGAGTCCCTGCCCCGCGACCAGGCGGTGATCGAGCTGCTCGAGTCGGTGGAGCCCGACGACGAGGTGATCGCCGCCTGCCGGCGCCTGAAGACGGCCGGCTACACCCTGGCCCTCGACGACTTCGTCTGGGACGATCGGTTCGAGCGGCTCCTGCCGTGGGTCGACGTGGTCAAGGTCGACTTCCACGCCGTCGCGGGCGACCAGTTGCGGGACCTGGTGACCCGGCTCCGCCGCTGGCCGCTCCGCCTCCTCGCGGAGAAGGTCGAGACCGGCGAGGAGTTCTCCGCCGCCCTCGAGCTCGGCTTCGAGCTGTTCCAGGGCTACTTCTTCTACCGGCCGGAGATCCTCTCGGTGCGGGCCCTCACCCCGGAGCTGCTCCGGCTGGCGATGCTCGGCCTCGCCGTCGATCGCGGGTAGGTGCAGGTAGGAGAAAAGCCCTCACGGGGGCCCGCCGGTTCCAGCCGCAGAAGCCGGGAGCCGGACGGTCAAGTTCCGTCCCGGAACCAAGGTTTCACCAGTAGACGAAAAGCGGGCGCCGAGCGTAAGGTGCGCCGCGTTATGACGGGACGGACGACCGCGCCAGCCGGTTTCGTAGTCGCGAACTCGCCCTCCCTTCCGATCATCCCTGCTTGCGCACGGGCCCGCCGGGTGTATCTGGCGCGCGTCCGCCACGCGCGAGGCGAGGGGCCGACGCGCTCGGGAGCGCCGGGCACCGCCTAGAGGAGAACAGCCGAATGGGCCAGATGCACGAACTCGATCCGATCTTCAATCCTCGCTCGATCGCCGTGATCGGCGCCTCCACCAAGCCGAACTCCATCGGCGCCAAGGTGATGTACAACCTGATCAACGAGGGCTACGCGGGCGATCTCTACCCGATCCACCCGACCGCCCCGGAGATCCAGGGCCGCAAGGCGTACCCCTCCGTCTCCTCCATCCCTGGCCCGGTCGACGTGGCGGTGTTCTGCGTCCCGGAGAAGCTGGTCCTCGACTGCGCCCGCGACTGCGCGAAGAAGGGCGTCAAGGGCTACGTGGTGATCACCTCGGGCTTCTCCGAGGTCGGCAACAAGGACGCCGAGGACCAGCTGAAGAAGATCGCCAACGAGACCGGCGGCCGGATCGTCGGGCCGAACATCGTCGGCATCCTCTCCAACAGCGCCAAGGCGAACTACTCCTTCGCCTCCTGCCTCCCCTACGCCGGCAAGACCGCGATGGTCTCGCAGTCGGGCGCGCTCCTCATCGCCCTCGACACCGCCACCTTCGTCCGCAACCTGGGCATTTCGACGATGGTCTGCCTGGGCAACATGTCGGACATCGACTTCGGCGATAGCATCAACTACTTCGCCCAGGACGAGAGCACCAAGGCCATCTCCCTCTACATCGAGGGCGTGAAGAACGGCCGGAAGTTCATCGAGGCCGGTCGCAACGCGGGCAAGCCGATCCTCGCGATCAAGGCGGGCGTCTCCGCCCACGGCGCCGCCGCCGCCGCCTCCCACACCGGGTCGCTGGCCGGCTCCGCCAAGGTCTACCAGGCCGCCTTCAAGCAGGCCCACGTGATCGAGGCCCACGACCTCGACGAGTTCCTCGACCGCTCCACCGTGCTCTCGATGCAGCCGCCGATGCGCCGGGGCGAGAACATCCTGGTGATCACCAACGGCGGCGGCGTCGGCGTGCTCTCCTCCGACTCGGCCGAGCACTACGGCGTGCCGCTCCACACCGCCCCCGCCGATCTCCAGGCGGAGCTCCGGCGGTCGATGCCCGACTTCGGCTCCCCGAAGAACCCGGTCGACATCACCGGCGGCAACGGCGCCAAGGGCTACCAGATGGCCCTCGAGACCGCGCTCCAGCACGACTGGGTCCACGGCATCGCCATCCTCTACTGCGAGACCGCGGTCACCAAGCCCCTCGAGATCGCCGACGCCCTGATCGAGACGATCAAGGCCAACCCGGTGGCCGACAAGCCGATTGCCTGCTGCCTGGTCGGCGGCGAGCTCTGCGTTGCCGCCAACCGGAAGCTGATGGAGCACGGCATCCCCTCCTTCGACTCGCCGTCGAAGACGATGGGCGCCCTGGCCGCGCTGCGCGAGGTGGCCCGGTTCGAGGCCGAGGGCGTCGACGTCTTCAAGCCCTGGGTCGGCGAGGAGGCCCAGAAGGCCGCCCGCCAGGTGATCGCCGCCGTCCGCGCCGACGGCCGGACCGCGATGACCGAGCCCGAGGCGAAGAAGGTCTTCCAGGCCTACGGCCTCGACGTCACCAACGCCAAGCTGGCGAAGACGGCCGACGAGGCGGTGAAGGCCGCCACGGAGATCGGCTTCCCGGTGGTGATGAAGATCGTCTCGCCGCACATCATCCACAAGAGCGACGCCGGCGGCGTGAAGGTGAACATCAAGGACGAGGCCGGGGTCCGGGCCGCGTTCGACACCATCCTCGCCAACGCCAAGGCCTACAAGGCCGACGCCGACATCCACGGCATCCTGGTCTGCGAGATGGCGCCGCTCGGCCGCGAGGTGATCGCCGGCTCGGTCTGCGACGCCACCTTCGGCCCGACGGTGATGGTCGGCCTGGGCGGTATCTTCGTCGAGGTGATGAAGGACGTGACCTTCCGGGTCGCGCCGTTCTCGCCGGAGACGGTGAAGCGGATGCTCCCCGAGCTGAAGACCTACGCGCTCCTCGAGGGCGTCCGCGGCGAGAAGCGCCGGGACATCGAGGCCCTCGGCGAGACGGTGTCGCGGCTCTCCCAGCTGGTGAACGACCTCGGCGACGAGATCGCCGAGACCGACGCCAACCCGGTGATGCTCTACGAACAGGGCAAGGGCCTGAAGGTGGTCGACGCCCGGATCATCCTCACGAAGAAGTAGTTTTCTAGAGACATATCCGAGATCGACGAAGGGCCGTCCGGGACACCGGGCGGCCCTTCGTCCTTGTCGGGGGGGTGGTCCCCGGTACTCGGACGCCGGAGTGTCTCCGCCATCCGGCGAGGGGCTCCCTTCTTCCGACCGCCGAGGTTGGCGCCACGCGGTCGAGATCGCCCGATTCCAACCGAAAACCGAAAACGTATCGCGGTAGCGCTCCTGCTTAGCTGTAGCGGTGCAGCTCGACCGTTGACTCCATGTGCGCGACGTCACACAATTGTTGTCGAGGGGATCGAGGCCATTGTCTCGAACCGCCATCGGCCCGGAGTGAGTGATGGTGCACCGTTTGGCAAGAGGAGTTGCGGTTGCCGCAGCCACGCTGCTGTCGCTCGTCCCCGCGGAACCCTCCGCGGCGCGCGAGTCGCTTCCGTTCCGCGCCGGTGAGGGGGATGCGTTCGAACGGGACCAGCTGCCGGCCCGCATCGCCCGGATCACCCAGAGCCTGGAGGCGGCACGACCGGCCCTCGGCCTGGGGAGCCGGGACGGGTTCTGGGAACGCGGCCGGATCGTGGACGGGCGCGGTCACACGCACGTCCGGTACCACCAGACGTATCGGGGGGTCGAGGTCTACAACGGCGCCGTCGTTGGGCACATGGACGCCCGGGGGGACGTGCTTCCGCCCGACGCCACCGTGCAGGTGGGGATCGACCTCGAGCCGGCGGACCTGCTGGGCGAGGAAGCGGTAGGGGAGATCGTCTCCCGGAGCCTTCCCCGGCCGGGACCCCTCGCGGCGATGCGGATGACGACGATCGTCTTCCCCACCCGGTACCAGGACGGCCTAAAGCTGAAGCGCGACGCCGACGGCAGCTTCGTGGTCGACACCGACTACAGCGTGTTCACGTCGCGAAAGCGGGACCCCTACCGATGGGCCTATCTCGTCGGCGCCGCGCAGTGGATGGAGGCCGGCATCGCTTCGACCGGCTTCGTCATCGACGCGATCACCGGCGAGGTCCTGAAGAAGTGGGACGCCCGCCAGTACGCGGGCACCCCGTCGGTGGGGACGGGCCGCAGCCAGTACAACGGCACCGTCGACCTCGACACCGTGCAGCTCACGGACGGCAGCGGCCAGTACACGCTGGTCGACACCACCCGGGCCACGCAGCCGTACGCGGACCCAATGAACCTCATCCCGATGGCTCCCGCGCTGGAGGGCGTGGGCTCGAGGACGTTTCTCTACAACACCATGGGGTTCCCGCCGCTGACGGAGTATCTGGACGCGGACAACAAGTGGGGCAACGGCGGGGCGTTCGACTGGAGCACGCACTATCCGAACCAGTGTCTCGAGCCGCTCGGGCAGACCGCCGCCGTGGACGTCCACTACGGGATCCAGGCAACGTGGGACTACTTCGAGAGCGTTTTTGGGCGCTCCGGAGCCGATGGCGTGGGCGGCTCGCTCGTCTCCTTCGTGCATTCGCCGGATATGCGGGGGAATGCCGCGAGCCAGAACTCCTGGGATCCGTTCTTCCTCTTCCTGAGCTTCGGAGACGGGGGGCCCACCGGACCGCTCACCAGCCTGGATCTGGTGGCGCACGAGATGGGTCACGCGGTGATGCACTACACCGCCAACCTCGCCTCCCATGCCCCGGAGAGCGCGGCCCTGAACGAGGCCAACTCGGACATCCACGCCACCATGGTGAAGTACTACCGGTGGGGTGCCGGGGGCACGGGCAGCGTGGTGCCCGATGCCACCACCGAAGCGCCGGGCGGGCGCAACGCCCCGGAGTACCTCTGGACCCTCGGCCCCCAGCTCTCCGCCGACGGGCTCACGCCGATCCGCTGGCTGTACCGACCCAGCAAGGACGGGGTGGGCTACGACGCCTGGTTCGACGGCATCGGCATCGACCACCCCCACTGGTCCAGCGGTCCGGCGGCGCGGGCCTTCTTCTTCCTGAGCCAGGGCGCCTCCTCCGATCCCGCCGCGGACACTTACTCCGCGTACTTGCCCGAGGGCATGAAGGGCATCGGCAACGACCAGGCCATCCGCATCTGGTACCACGCCATGACCCACAAGGTGACGGACGCGGAGATCGACTACCACGCCTTCCGCGAGGCGATGGTGGTCGCGGCGGCCGAACTCTACCCCGGCACGGGGGGGGCCGATTCCCACGAGGTGGCCGCGGTCGAGAACGCGTTCGCGGCCGTCAACGTGGGAACGCCGGCGGGCGGCGAGGAGCGCGTGCGGGTGGTCTTCGGCCAGCACAACTCCTTCTTCAGCAACCCCAAGTTCATCCCCTGGCCGGCCGGGATCGCGGCTCCCCTCCCGGCACCCATGGTGCTCAACGCGACGGACACCTCCGTCTCCTGGGGCCCGGGAGGACTGTCGCACCTCTATCCGGAAGGCGGCTGGTTCGAGGACGGCAAGTTCGTGGCGCCCCACGTGCGAGGGGGAGGGCGCTTTCCCGTCCAGGCGACCAGCAACGAGGACCCGAGCCAGTTCGCGGTGACCATGGTGGTGGCCTACGATCTCAACTCGGACAGCGACTTCGACGTGGATGCGTGCGATCTCGGCGCCCTGGCATTCGACTACGCCGGCCTGTTTGCCCGCTATCCCTCGGCCAACCTCCTGAAGAGCCGCGCGGTCGATGAGAGCAACATCCGGGTTTTCCTCGATGCCTTCAACAATGCGTTCAATCAGTGAGGCTGCCGGAATGAAGCGGATCTGCCTTCTCGGTGTGCTGTTGGTCCCCCTCGTCCTCGCGGGATGCTCGGAGGACTCGGACTGCGACTGCGACGGGCCGGGCCGCGGCGGAACGGGTGGGACCGCTGAACCGGGACCCCTGGCCACCGGCCTGACGTACAACAACCCCGCGGCGGCCGATGACGAATGGGCCCTGGTCCGGAACGACGCCGCCAGCACCGACACGCGCGTCGTCCTCGACCTGAAGGGGCCGCAGGATGGCAGCAAATTCCGGGGCATCGGTTTCACGCTGGAGGCGGATCCGGCCCTGGTGAAGTTCGGGCGGTTCACCGATGACGCCGGAAAACTACGCTACTACCGGGACGGCGGTGTGTTCCGGGACGCGTTCGTGGACCAGATGGATCCCACTCCCGTGGATCTCCCGCCGATGCTCCAGGTGGGCGGGGTGCACCAGGGCAAGCTGATGGTCGGGATCTTCCAGAAGGGGGACGACGAGATCATGCCGACGTACATGCCCGGCCTCATGGGCCCCACCGCCAAGGACTGCAGGGGTACCGTCCTCCAGGTGGCGATCGAGCTCGACCCCGCCCTGAAGGCGTCGGTGGGAGAGGTGCCGCTGGCGGTGCGCAAGGCGCGGGTGATGCCCGAGCATCGGGGCAACCTCCCGGAGCACGAGATCCGGGACGTCACCCTGCGGGTGGGCACCCTCACGCTGAACTAGTCCGCCCGGGCTCGCGAGACGAAGCGCTCCGGCCCTCGAACCACGAGCTGCCAACGGCATTGGAGAGTGAAGAGCGATGGTGCATCGTCTGGCGGTAGGAGTCGCGGCAGCTGCCCTGCTGTCGCTGGTGCCCGGGGGGCCGGCGGAGGCGTACGAACCGCCCCAGCGCTCCGGGGCGCAGCCCGTACCGGACCGGGAGCAGTTCGCGGCACGGGCGACCCGGCTCGGGCGGAGCCTGGTGGCGACGAAGGCCTCCCTGGGGCTCGGGACCGAGGACGGCTTTCGGGAGCGGGACCGTTGGGTCGATGGTCGCGGCCATGTCCACGTCCGCTACCACCAGACGTATCGGGGAGTGGAGGTCTACAACGGCGTCGTGGTGGGGCACGTGGACGCCGACGGCAACGTCCTGCCGCCGGACGCCACCGTGCAGAGGGGCATCGACCTGGAGCCGGCGGAGTTGCTGGACGAGACGGCGATTCGCTCCCTCGTGTCCGGGTACCTGTCCCCCCACCCGCTCTTCGGGCCGATCCACGTGAGGCCGATCGTCTTCCCGACCCGGTACCGGGACGGCATCGGGCTCCGTCGCGACGTCGACGGCCGGTTCGTGGCGGACTTCGTCTGCGGCGCGTGGGCGCAAAACCGCGAGGTGTACCGCTGGGCCTTCCTCGCCGGCGCCTCGCAGGTGGCGGAGGGCCGCCTCGTCTCCACCGGGTTCGTCCTCGACGGGAGGACCGGCGAGATCCTGAAGAGGTGGGACGCCCGCCGGTACGCGGAGACGCCGTCCACCGGAACGGGATACGGCCAGTACAACGGCACGGTGGAGCTCGCCACCCTGCAGCGGACGGACGGCGATGTCCTCTTCACGCTGGCCGACACGACCCGTCCCACCGCTCCGTGGGTCAATGCCGCGATGTACTCGGAATTCCAGCCCTTCCTGGGCGGCGTCGGGAACAAGACCCTGCTCCACGACCTGATGAGCTTCCCGCTCCAGGCGAAGGAGTTCACCGACGCCGACGACGAATGGGGGAACGGGGAGGCGTTCGTCTGGAACCGGGACTATCCCGATCGGTGTCTCGAGCCGGTGGGCCAGACCGCCGCGGTGGATGTCCACTACGGGGTCCAGGTGGCGTGGGATTACCTCCAGCACGTCCTCGGCCGCTCCGGTCCCGATGGCCAGGGCAGCTCTCTCGTCAGCCTGGTGCACCGGGCGGACCCGTTCCTGGGGCAGGCCCTCGGGGAGAATGCGTGGATGCCCTTCGACCACGTGCTGACCTTCGGGAGCGGGGGACCGAGCGGTCCGCTGGCCAGTCTCGACCTCGTGGCCCACGAGGTGGCGCACGCGCTGATGGCCTACACCGCCAACCTGGACGCCCTTGGAAACGGATACGAGGACGCGGCCCTCAACGAGGCCAACTCCGACATTCACGCCACCATGGTGAAGTACTACCGGTGGGGAGCCGGCGGCGCGGGCGGCGTGGTGCCGGATACCACCACCGACGCCCCCGGGGGGCGCAACACCCGGGAATACCTCTGGAGCTTCGGGCCCCAGCTCTCCGGCGACGGGGTGACGCCGCTGCGTTACCTCTACAAGCCCAGCAAGAACGGTTTTGGCTACGACGCCTGGTTCGACGGGGTGGGGATCGACCGTCCCGACTGGTCGAGCGGTCCCGCCGTCCGGGCCTTCTTCTTCCTCGGCCAGGGCGCCTCCGGCGACCCCACCGCGGAGACCTACTCCGAATACCTGCCGGAGGGCATGACCGGCATCGGCAACGACCGGGCCATCCGCATCTGGTATCACGCGATGACCACCAAGGTCACCGACGCAAAGACGGACTACTACCTGTTCCGCGAGGCCATGATCGCCGCGGCCGCCGAGTTGTTCCCGGGTACCGGCGGCGCCGATTCGGAGGAGGTGGCGGCGGTGAAGAACGCCTTCGCCGCGGTGAACGTGGGCGCTCCGGCGGAAGGCCGCGAACCGGTCCGGGTGGTGTTTGGCCGGCATACCAGCCTCCTCGATAACGAGAAGTTCATCCTGTGGCCGGCCGAGACCGCCGCGCCCCTTCCGGCACCCACGGTCACCAACGCAGAGGACACCTCCGTCACCTGGAGCCTGGGAGGGCTGTCCTACATCTACCCGGAGGGCGGCCGGTTCGAGGACGGCAACTTCATCGCGCCCATCGTCTTCGGGAGCGCCCGGTTCCCGGTCACGGCGACCAGCAACGAGGACCCGAAACAGTTCGCGACCACCCTGGTCTTCGCCCTTCCCCTGGACCTGGACGCCGACTTCGAGACCGACGCCTGCGACCTCGCCGCCCTGGCCCACGACTACGGGGGCATCTTCCAGCGCTATCCCTCCGCCGACATCTTCGGCCTGGGGATGGCCGGGCCGATGGTCGAGGAGACCTCGATGATCGCCTTCATCGAGGCCTTCGAGAACGCGTTCAACCGGTGAGGCGGGACGGAGGGCGCTCCCGGGGGACCAGGATCGGGAGCGCGCCCGGTTCCACGGCAAAGGCGGCCGGGGAGCGGGCGCCCAGTTCGCCGTCCACGTCGATGTCCTGCGGGGGATCGGCGGTGAGGATGAGGCGGGTGGTGCGCTCGTGGATCACCGCCGGGTCGTCGACGTGCGTGCCGGCGGCGGTCTTGGCTCCCACCCGGGCCAGGGCGAAGAGGTCCCGGGCGCGGCCCGCGGCGCCGGGTGGCCCGGCGGCGAGGATCGCATAGACGTCGAGACGGCCGTCGGCGAGGGTGGCCTCCGGCGCCACCAGGTGGCCGCCGCCGTGGAAGCGGCCGTTGCCGATCACCACCTGCAGGACGGCGAGGTCCAGGGTCCGGGCGTCGGTCTCCAGCCGCACCCGGAACGACCGGTGGCCCCAGGACCCGGCGGCGGCGGCCAGGGGGAAGGCGAGGCGGCCCAGGCGGCGCTTCACCGCCGGCTTCAGCCGGTGGGTGAGGGCCGCGGAGACGCCCAGGCTGGCGGCGTTGAGAAACAGCCGGCCGTCGATGCGCCCGGCGTCGAGGCGGGCCACCCGCCCCGTGGCGATCACCCCGCAGGCGCCTTCCACGTCGGCGGGGATCCCCAGGCTCCGGGCGAAGTCGTTCCCCGTGCCGAGGGGCAGGACGCCCAGGACGATCCGGCCCCGCGCCGCGTCGGCCACCGAGGAGATGGTCCCGTCGCCGCCGCCGACCACGAGCCGCGTCGCCCCCGCCGCCAGGGCCTCCTCGACCAGCGCCGGGATCCGCGCCGGCTCATCGAGCTCCCGGGAGAGCGCCACCTCGATCCCCCGGGCGGCGAGCGCCCGCATCGCGCCCACCAGCGCCGCCTCGCCGGAGCGGGCGTGGACGTTGACGAGGACCGCCGCCGGCCCCGGGGCGACGGCGGTGGGGAGGCCGGTGCCGGTCGGGTTCATCCCGGGGAAGGTGGGGCCGGTCCGGCCCCTTCGCCGCGCTCGGGGCGACCGACCCTCACCGTTCCCTCGCGGACCGGGTATGCTGCCGCGCCTATGAGCGAACTCGGGAAAGACGGCGGGGGCCTGCCCCCGGGCGGCGGCGTCGACGAAGGGGCGCTGGCCGGGCTGTTCGACGCCCGGAAGTACTCCCACGGCTTCCTGCTCTTCTTCGCGCTCCTCGACGCGCTCGAGGAACGGCGCGGCGACGGGCCGGTGCTGGTGCCCGTGGATGACCTGGTGGTGCGGGCCCTCGCCCACGCCTGGGTGCCGCGGTTCACCTTCCGGCTCTCGTTCGGGCGCGGGGACCGGATCGGCCTGGTCCTCGACCGGCTCCCGGAGGCGCTGCGCGCGCCCGAGCTGGGCGCCGATCCCGCCGGCCTCCGGCAGCGGCTCCGGGAGGCGCTCGACGAGGAGGCGCTCCTGCGGCTCGGTCGCTACGTGCTCCGCCGGCTGGCCCGGCCGTTCTTCGTCGCCCACCTCCGGCCCGCGCCGGTGACGCCGGACCGGTCGCTGGTGGTGGTGGCGCGGGAGCGGGGCGCCGGGTTCTTCCGGCTCGACGCGGCCCGCCGGCTGGTCGAGATCGATCCCGCCTGGTGCGACTACCTCCGGACCCACGGGCCGATGGTCCGGGGCTGGGCCTCGTGGCGCTGGGTGCAGCACCTGAAGGCGCGGAACCCGCTGGCCCTGGGCCTCTCCACCAAGCTCTTTCCGCCGGCCGGCGGTCGCGTCGTCCCGGAGTCGGCCCGGCGCTACTGGCGCGCGGTGGTGCAGGCGGCGCCGCTGCGCTGCCCCTACTCCGGCGTTCCCCTCGACGCCGATCGGGCGACGCTCGACGCCTTCGTGCCCTGGACCTTCCTGGGCGACGACCCGCTCTGGAACGTCTTGCCGGTGTCGCCGCGGGCCGGCGCCGCCCGCGGCGAGCGGTTCCCCGACGTGGGCGCCTACCTCGACCCGCTGGCCGAGGCCCAGGCCCAGGGGATCGTCGTCGCCCGGGCGGCGCTGCCCCGGGCCGAGGCAACGCGCCTGCTCGAGCCGTTCGTCACCGACCTCCGCCTGCCGCCCGAGCTCCTCTTCGGCGATGCGCCCAAGGAGTGGGTGGCACGGGCGCTGCGCGTCGCCTACGGCGAGACGCTCCGGCCCCTCGAGGCGCTGGCCCGGCACCAGGGCTTCGAGACCGGGTGGCGGTGGAGCGAGGTGGCGTAGGGCACGATGAGCCGGCGTTCGAGCGACAGGATGTGGACCCTCGGGGATCCGGCCGTCGGGGCGAGGGCGTGACGCGGGTGGAGACGTCGTTCGAGACCGTGGCCGTGGAGCCGACCGACCTGGGCGTGGTGGTGGCGGTGACGCTGCCGCCGGGGAAGGAGCCGGTGCCGGCCGAGGTGCTGGCCCGGCTCCCCGAGGAGGAGCGGGCGATCGCCGCCGGGCTCCGGGGCTTCCGGGCGCCGGAGTGGACCGGCGGACGGCTCGCGCTCCGGCAGGCTGCCCGGGAGGCCCTGGGGATCGAGCTGCCGCCGGTGGGAATCGGACCGCGGCGGGAGCCGCTCCTGCCCCCGGGAGTGGCCGCGTCGGTGGCCCACAAGCGCGGGCTGGCGGTGGCGATCGTCGCCGGGGTCGGGGCGGGGACCCTGGGGATCGATCTCGAGGAGCCGGCGCCGGAGCGGGCGGGGATCGAACGGCTGGTGCTCGGTCCCGCGGAGCTGGCGGCGCTGCCGGAGGTCGATCGCTGGCCGGCGGTGCTGGCGCGGTTCGCGGTGAAGGAGGCGCTCTACAAGGCGCTCCATCCGCACGTGCAGCGGTACGTGGGCTTCCTCGAGGCGGAGGTGGCGCTGTCCGGCGGGGTGCCGGAGGTGTCGCTCCGTCTCACCGAAGGTGAAGGGCCGTTCCGCGTCGAGGCGCGGCTCCGGAGCTTCGCCGGGGGGCGGGTGCTGGCCCTGGCGCGGGTCCGCTCCCTGCGCTGAAGATCAGCCGGCGGCGCGCCGCGAGTCGAGGAGCGAGGCGCCCTCGCCCCGGCAC
>JAEZJH010000097.1 GCA_023436385.1 Pseudomonadota bacterium | reverse complement strand
GTCTCCGGTCTCGCGGAGTGGAGGCTGGTGGCCGTGCCGCTCGTCGGCCACGGCGAGTTCCAGGGCGTGCTCGGGCTTTCCCGCGCAGTCACCGGGCCCCTGCGACCCGAGTCCCGGGAGGCCCTGGGCGCACTCGCCGAGCTGTTCGGCGTGGCCCTGGTCGAGGCCCGGGCCCGGGAGGCCCGCCAGCGGCAGCGGCTCCAGGTCGAGGCGTTGCGGCCGGCGGCGCTGGCCATCGCCGGGGCCGCCGACCTCGCCTCCACCCTGCAGACCATCGTCGACCAGGCGCGGCGGATCGCGGGCGCCGATTACGCGGCCCTGGGGATCGTCGTCGATCGCGATCAGCCGTTCGAGCCGTGGGTCTTCAGCGGCCTCGGCCCGGACGACGAGCGGCGGATCGGACCTCACCCCCGGCCCCGCGGGCTCCTCGGCGCGGTTCCCGCCGAGGGCCGATCGATCCGGGTCGAGGAGCTGGCGCGCGATCCGCGGTTCCGGGGCTTCCCTCCGGAGCACCCGCAGATGCACGCGTTTCTCGGGGTCCCGATCCAGTACGAGGGCGCCACCCTCGGGAACCTCTACCTGGCCAACCTGCAGGGCGGCGGCGCCTTCACCGAGGACGACCAGCACGCCATCGAGATCCTGGCGCGGCACGCGGCGGTCGCCGTGCAACAGACCAGGACGCGGGAGCGGATCGTGCGGGAGGCCGAGGAGCGGCGGCGCAGCGAGGAGGCGCTCCGGCGGAGCGAGGCCCGGCTCGAGCGGGCCCAGGAGATCGCCCGGCTCGGGAGCTGGGAGTTCGATCCGCGCTCGGACGAGCTGGCCTGGTCCGCGCAGACCTACCGGATCCTCGGGTACGAGCCGGGGACGTTCCGGCCGTCTCGCGAGGCGTTCCTCGCCGCGGTGGCGCCGACGGAGCGGGACCCGATCGAGGCCGCGCTCGATCGGGCGATGGAGCGCGGAGAACCCTTCCGCCTGCAGACCCGCGTCGTGCGCCGCGACGGGGCGGAGCGGGTGGTGCGCCTCGAGGGCCGGGCCACCGTCGGGGAAGGCGGGCGGCCGCTGGTGGCCGGGACGATCCAGGACATCACCGGCCGGGTCCGGGCGGAGCAGGAACGGGGACGGCTCCTCGCCCTGGCCGAGGAACGGAGCTGGCTCCGCACGGTAATCGGCCGGTCGCCGGTGGGGATCCTGCTCTACGAGGGCGCGAGTGGGGAGCGGATGCTCGCCAACCAGCGGGCGGAGGCGCTCTTCGGCGGCGCGGTGCCGACGCCGCGGCCGGGGGCGCTGCTCCGGCCCGACCGTTCGCCGCTGGCGCTCACGGAGTTCCCCGGCTTCCGGGCGCTCCGGGGCGAGACCGTGAACGCCGAGGAGTTCCTGCTGCTCCGCCTCGACGGCGGCGAGGTCCCGGTCCTCGCCAGCGCCGCGCCGATCCACGACGCCGGCGGGGTGGTGGTCGGCGCGGTGGTGATCCTCGAGGACATCACCGCGATTAAGGAGCTGGCCCGGTTGCGGGAGGAGTGGACCTCGGTGGTGGCCCACGACCTCCGGCAGCCGGTCACCACCGTCGCCGCCTACGGCGCGCTCCTCTCCCGGCACGCCGACTCCTCTGTCCGCCACCGGGCGGACCAGATCCTCGCCGCCACCCGGCGGCTCGACCGGATGATCGCCGACCTGCTCGACGTCTCCCGGCTCGAGGCCAACCGGTTGTCCCTCGACCTCCAGACGCTCGAGCTACCGCCCCTGCTCCGGGCCTTGGGGGAGCGGATGCGGGTGGAGGCGCCGGATCGGGAGCTGGAGGTGGCGCTGCCGCCGGACCTCCCGCCGGTGCGGGCGGATCCGGCGCGCCTCGAGCAGGTGCTGGAGAACCTCCTCTCCAACGCGGTGAAGTACGGCTACGGGGGCACGCCGATCCGGCTCGCCGCCCGGGTCGAGGGGACCTTCGTCGAGCTGGCGGTGACGAACCGCGGCGAGGGGATCCCGCCGGCGGACCTCCCCCGGCTGTTCCAGCGGTTCCAGCGCAGCCGCCGGGTCTCCCGGGTGAAGGGGATCGGCCTCGGCCTCTACATCGCCCGCGGGATCATCGAGGCCCACGGCGGGCGGATCCGGGCGGAGAGCGTCCCCGGGGAGACCACCACCTTCCGCCTCACCGTGCCGATCGCCCGGGGCGACGACGACGCTTTCGACGCCGCCGGGGCGGTGGAGACGTTGCACTGACCACGCCGCCATGCCGCTCCCGCCTCCCTCCCGCCGCCTCCGGTCGATCGGCTTCGACGACGCGCCCTTCGAGCGCGGGTCCGGCCGCGGCCTGGTACCGGTGGCCGGGGTGATCTGCGCGGGGACGCGGTTCGAGGGGATGGTCTGGGGCCAGGTGCGCCGGGACGGCTGGAACGCCACCGACGTCTTGGTCTCCCTGCTCGCCGGCGGCAAGTTCCTCCCGCAGCTCCACCTGGTGCTCCTCGACGGGATCACCCTGGGCGGCTTCAACGTGGTCGACCTCCCCGCCCTCGCGACCCGTCTCCGGCGGCCGTGCATCGCGGTGATGCGGCGGCCGCCGGATCTCGAGGCGATGGCCCGGGCCGCCCGGGCGCTGCCCCGGGCGGCGGCGCGGCTCGCCCGGATCCGGGCCGCGGGACCGATCCACCACCGGCCGCCCTTCGCCTTCCAGGTGCAGGGGCTCTCGCCCGACGAGGCGTACAAAGCGCTGGTCCGGCTCACCGACACGGGCCACGTCCCCGAGCCGCTCCGGCTGGCGCATCTGGTCGGGGCGGCGGTGGTCCGGGGCGAGAGCGGGAAGCGGGCCTGAGCCCCCGACGCCTTCCTGCACACACCTGTCTCCCGCCGCCGGCGTGGCCACCTTGGCCACCATGCGTACGCTCTC
>JAEZJH010000075.1 GCA_023436385.1 Pseudomonadota bacterium | reverse complement strand
CGCCTGATCGGGCGGCCGCCCCACTCCGACGTGGTCAGCACCATGGGCCGGCAGGTGGCCTACGCGATCAAGGACGGCGAGCGGGAGGTGCTCGTCGACGTGGCCGGGCGCTCGCTCCGGATGAGCGACGTGGCCGCGAAGATCCTGGAGAAGATCGTCCGGGTCGCCCAGGACCACCTCGACCGGAAGATCACCCGGGCGGTGGTCACTGTCCCCGCCTACTTCACCGACCGGCAGCGGCAGGCGGTGAAGGAGGCCGGACGGAAGATCGAGCTCGACATCGTCCGGATCATCAACGAGCCCACCGCCGCCGCCCTCGCCTACGGCGACGGCCGGGACCTGGCCGAGCGGGTCCTCGTCTACGATCTGGGCGGCGGCACCTTCGACGTCTCGATCATCGAGATCCGCGGGCGGACCTTCGAGGTGAAGGCCACCGGCGGCGATATGTTCCTGGGCGGCATCGACTTCGACCAGGCGATGATCGACCACGTGCTCGAGGACTTCCGGGGCAAGCACGGGATCGATCTCTCCGGCGATCCGGTGGCGATGCAGCGGATCAAGGACCTGGCGGAGCGGACCAAGATCGACCTCTCCAACCGGACCGAGGCGGCGTTCCACGTCCCCTTCGTGACGATGACGCCCCGGGGCCAGCCGCTGAATATCGAGACCACCTTCACCCGCCAGACCCTGGAGAAGCTGGTCGGACCGCAGATCGACCGGTCGCTCCAGCTGGTGGCCCGGGTGCTGGTGGACGCCGGGCTCTCCTCCCGGGAAATCGACGAGGTGCTCTTGGTCGGCGGCCAGACGCGGATGCCGTTGATCCAGGAGCGGCTCACCCGCTTCTTCGGCAAGGCGCCGTCGAAGGGCGTCCATCCCGACGAGGCGGTGGCGGTGGGCGCGGCCCTCTACGCCCGCTCGCTCGAGGACGACACCGATCTCAAGGTGCAGCTACTCGACGTCATCCCCATGGCCATCGGCCTCGAGTCCGCCGGCGGGATGATGCACGTGGTCTTTCCGCGCAACGCCGCCATCCCCAACGCCAAGCGCTTCACCGCCACCACCTCGTTCGACGGGCAGACCGAGCTGGCGGTGCGGATCTTCCAGGGCGACCGGGAGACCGTCGACGGCAACGACCTCTTGGGCGAGTTCGCCTTCTCCGGGATCCGGCCGGGGCCTGCCGGCGCCGCGCAGGTCGAGGTCACCTTCGAGGTGAACATCGAGGGCATCCTCACCGCCCGGGCCCGGGACCAGGTCACGGGGCGGGCGATGGAGGCGACGGTTCGCGTGGGAGGCGATTGACCTTCGCACCGGCGGTGGCCTGGCCGGCGGCGGCCGCCCTCCCGGTGGCCGCCCGGAACGCGGCGGGATCCCCGACCAGCTTCAGCGCCGCCGCGAGCTGCACGTCGGGGCCGGCGCCGGCGGAGGCCGGGATCACCCCGCCCCCGTCCGCCAGCGCCACGTCGGGCTCGATCCCCTTCTCGTGGATCGAGCGGCCGGAGGGCGTCAGGTAGCGGGCCACGGTGAGCTTGAGGCCGGAGCCGTCCTCGAGGTCGATCACCGTCTGCACGCTGCCCTTGCCGAAGGTCTTGGTGCCGAGGAGCACGGCGCGGCGGTAGTCCTGCAGCGCGCCGGCGACGATCTCCGACGCCGAGGCGGAACCGCCGTTCACCAGGATCACCAGCGGGTACGGATCCTCGGTGTCCGCCGGGTGGGCGCGCTCCTCTTCGCGCTGCGCCGGGCCGCGGCCCTGGGTGGTGACGATCACGCCCTCGGTGAGGAAGCGATCGGCGACGCGGATCGCCTGGTCGAGGAGGCCGCCGGGGTTGTTGCGGAGATCGAGGACCAGGCCGGAGAGCGGGCCGCCGTGCTGCCGACGGAGCTCCTCGAGGGCCTTCCCCAGCTGCGCGTCGGTCCGGTCCTGGAAGCTCTTCACCCGCACGTAGCCGATGCCGTGGGGCTCGAGGTGGCTCTCCACGGAGACGACCCGCACCCGATCGCGGCGGAGCACCAGGTCCCGGGGCTCGGTGAAGCCCTCCCGGAAGATCTGGAGGGTGACCCGGGTGCCGGGAGCGCCGCGGAGGAGCCGCACCGCGGAGGCCACGCCCAGGCCCTTGGTCGAGATGCCGTCGATGGCCAGGAGCTGGTCGCCGGGAGCGATCCCCGCCCGCGCCGCCGGCGTGTCGTCGATCGGGGCCACCACCACCAGCGTGTCGTTCCGGACGGCGATCTCGATCCCCAGGCCGCCGAACTCGCCGGAGGTGTCCGCCTGCATCTCCCGGTACTCGTCGGGCGTGAGGAACAGCGTGTGCGGGTCGAGGTTGGCGAGCATCCCGCGGATCGCGCCGAAGACCAGCTGCTCCTCGTCCACCGGATCGACGTAGTTGTTCTCCACGTAGGAGAGGACCCGGGCGAAGATGTCGAGCTTCCGGTAGCCCGCGGCGGCGGCCCGGCCGATCGAGGCGTGGAAGAGCGCGCCGGCGACGAACGCGGCGACGACCAGGGCGGCGGTGGTGACACGCCTCTGCAACGGAGGACCTCCGGATCACGAGCGCCCGGATCTTAGCACCGGGCCCCGTCTCCGCGGACGGCGCCGCCCGAATGCAGGCGGGCAGGCGCTCGCCTATCGGGCGCGGCGACCGATCCAGGTGGCCGGGTCGACCGCCTTCCCGTCCTCGCGGATCTCGAAGTAGAGGTAGGCGCCCTTGAGCGAGCCGGTGTCGCCGACCCGGCCCAGGACCTCGCCCTCCCGGACCTCGTCCCCCGCCGCCTTGGCGAAGTCGGCCAGGTGGGCGTAGAGCGTGTGCACGCCGGCGCCGTGGTCGAGGATGAGGAGGTTCCCGTAGCCGCCGAACCAGGCGGCGTGGGCCACCTTCCCCGGCGCCGGAGCCCGGACCTCGGTGCCGGCCTTGGCCCGGAGGTCCCAGCCGCGCTGGAAGGTGACGGTGTTGAACTTGAGGTTCACCACCTTGCCGAAGGGGACCTCGAGGATCGCCCCGGGGCACGGGGTGGGCAGCCCGCCCTTCTGAAGGCGGACGCCGGTGGCCGGCGTCGCCGGGAGCCCCCGGACCTCCTCGCCGAGCTGCCGATCCTCGCGGGCCAGCTC
>JAEZJH010000068.1 GCA_023436385.1 Pseudomonadota bacterium | reverse complement strand
GCGCCGTCCTGCGGACGGCGCCTACTGCGCGTACCGCTCCTCGAACAGCTTCCAGAGCTTCGGGTGCTTCCGGAGCAGCTCCAGGGTCAGCTCCGCGTGGCCGCGGGCGTAGCCGTTGCCGACCAGGAGGTCGGCGTCCTTGCCGACACCCTCGGCGCCCAGCGCCGCGGCGGTGAAGCTGGTCGCCATCGAGAAGAAGACCACCGTCCCCCGGTCCTTCACCGAGAGGATCGCGGCCATCTCCGTCCGCGGCACGTTGGCGCAGTTGATCACCACGTCGCAGAGCCCGCCGCCGGTGAGCTTCTCCACCTGCGCCAGGACCTCGACCGGCTTGGTGGCGTCGGAGGTGAAGCCGGCGTCGGCGTAGCCCAGGTCGAGGAAGTTCTGCACCGCGGCCGCGGAGATGTCGGTGACCAGGACCCGGGCGCCGTTGTCCTTGGCCTGGGCGGCGCAGAGGATCCCGGACTTCCCGGCGCCGAGGATCAGCACCGTCTGCCCCTCCTTGACCTGCCGGGCCACCAGCGCCGGCGCGCCGCAGACGTCGAGGGCGGCCAGGGCCAGGGTGTCGGGCATGTCGCTGGGGAGCTTGGCGAAGATCCCGGAGGCGAAGAGGATCGCCGTGCCGTGGACGTCGACCCGGTCCTTGCCCAGGTGCACCCGGTCGATCGACTCGAGGACCAGCGGCGTCAGGGTCAGGGAGACCAGCGTGGCGATCCGGTCGCCGGGCCGGAGCTCGGCGGCGGCCGGGTGCTGGGGGCCGACCGACCGGACCCGGCCGATCAGCATGCCGCCCGAGCCGGTCACCGGGTTGTGCATCTTCCCCCGCTCGCCGACGATGCGGCGGATCTCCGCGGCGATCCCCTCCGGCTGGCCGCCGGCGGCGTCCTTGAGCTGCCGGAACGAGGCGGCGTCGATGTTCAGGTGATCGACGTCGATGACCACCTCGTCGGGACCGGCGGGGAGCGACGGGTCGAGGACATCGGCGGCCTGGGGCAGAACGCCGGCCGGGCGGACGACGCGGCCGAGGCCATAGGGATCGGGCATGCGAGCCATGGTGCACTCCTTCCGTGGGTCGCATGTTGCTATCCCAGCGGCCGGGCGGCCGCAAGGCGAACCTCGGGAACCACGAGGAACCTGGGGAGTTCCGGTCCGGGCGACCGCCGGCCGATCCGGCCGGCGAGAACCTTTGCCGCCCGGCCGCCGGCCTATCCCTTCCCCGATCCCAGCATCTTGAGGATGTCGAGGGGGATCGGGACGATGGTGTGGTTGCCGCCGCCGGTGATCTCCACCAGCGTCTGGAGGTAGCGGAGCTGCAGGGTCTGCGGGTTCCGGGAGAGGATGTCCGCGGCCTCCGCCAGCTTCTCGGCGGCCTGCTCCTCGCCCTCGGCGGCGATGATCTTCGCCCGCCGCTCGCGTTCCGCCTCCGCCTGCCGGGCCATCGCCCGCTGCATCTCCGTGGGGAGGTCGATGTGCTTCACCTCCACGTTGGAGACCTTGATCCCCCAGGGATCGGTGTGGGAGTCGAGAACCTGCTGGAGCTGGTGGTTGATCCGCTCCCGCTGCGCGAGGAGCTCGTCGAGCTCGACCTGCCCGAGGATCGCCCGGAGCGTGGTCTGGGCCAGCTGCGAGGTGGCGTAGAGATAGTCCTCCACCTGCAGCACCGCCCGGTCTGCCTGCATCACCCGGAAGTAGACGACGGCGTTCACCTTCACGCTGACGTTGTCCTTGGTGATCACGTCCTGCGGCGGCACGTCGCGGGCGACGGTGCGGAGGTCGACCACCACCATCCGCTCGACCATCGGGATCAGCCAGCGGAAGCCGGCGCGCTTCAGCCCGACGAAGCGGCCGAGCCGGAAGACGACGCCGTTCTCGTACTCGTTGACGATCCGGACGCCGGAGAGGAACAGGACGAACAGGATGGCGATCGGAAGCGCCAGCCCCAGGAGGTTGCTCATGTGTGAATCTCCTCGACGAAGGCGGTGAGCCCCTCCACCCGCCGGACCACCACGCGCCGGCCCACCGCGATCGGTGTCGACGCCCGGGCCCGCCAGAGCTCCCCGTGAACGAAGATCTCGCCGGCGTCGGGGCCGACGTCGGCTCGGACCGTCCCCACCTCGCCGATCAGGCCGAGGTCGGCGAGCCGTTGCGGGACCCTCCGGGTCTCCGCCGCCCGGTAGGCGACGAAGGCGAGGATGCCGCCGACGGTGATCGCGGTGGGGACGAGGATCCCGAACGGGACCCGGAACCCGCGATCGACGAACCACTCCGGATCGACCCGGTCGACCAGGAGCGCGCCGCCCAGGATCAGCAGGCCGACCCCGGCGACGCCGAGGAGGCCGCTGGTGACGAAGAGCTCGCCCACCAGGAGCCCCAGGCCCATCACCAGGAGCACCACCGCGCCGGTCTGGATCGGCAGCGCGGAGAACCCGATCATCGCCAGGACGAAGCAGACCGCGCCGACGATCCCCGGGATGATCAGGCCGGGATGCGAGAGTTCGATCCCGATCCCCAGGGCGCCGACCAGGAAGAGCACGTAGGCGAGGCCCGGGTTGGCCAGGGCGTGGACGATCCGCTGCGGCAGGGTCGGCTCGAGCTCGATCACCGGCGCGTTCGCGGTCCGTAGCGTCCGCTCGCCGCCGGGAAGGGAGACCACCCGGCCGTCGGCGGCCGCGAGGAAGTCCCGCTCGGTCGGCGCGACGATCTCGATCACCCCCAGCTCCCGGGCCTTCTCCGCCGGGACGCTCTCGCTCTCCCGCACCGCCTTCACCGACCACTCGACGTTGCGCGACCGCTCGGCGGCGATCGCCTCGGCGAAGGCGGCGGTATCGTTCTCGATCTTCCGGGCCATCTCCTCGCCGCCCGCCTCCTTGGGATCGGCGCCCGAGGGCCCGACCACCGGGTGCGCGGCGCCGATGTTGGTCCCCGGGGCCATTCCGGCCACGTGCGAGGCGAGGGTGACGAAGACGCCGGCCGAGCCGGCCCGCGCCCCCGGCGGCCCCACCCAGACCAGCACCGGCACCGGCGAGCCCAGGAAGGCCTTGACGATCTCCCGGGTGGCCTCGAGGGCGCCGCCGGGCGTGTCCACCACCACCAGGAGCGCGCCCAGGCCCTGCTCCGAGGCGTTGCGCACGCAATCGGCGAGGTACGCGGCCGAGCCCGCGTCCACGGTCCCCTCGAGGACACAGCGGCCGACCGTGGCCGGAAGGGCGGGAGCGGTCGCCGCGGGAGGAGGCGTCGGTTCCGACGCCGCCAGGGCGAGGGCGGCGAGGAGCGGCAGGGGAGCCAGGAGACGGCGGCGCATATCCGAACCCTATCAGGCCCGTCCGGAAATCGGCCGGGGAAGTGCCTCCGGCCGAGTCCCGGACGCCCGGTGTCAGGCCCGGGCCGGCGGCTTTCGACCGAGCTCCGCGAGCACCGCCTTGAGGTCGTCCCAGGCCTTCCGTTTCTCCTCCGGGCTGCGGAGGAGGTAGGCGGGATGGAAGGTGGGCATCAGCCGGATCCCGGCGTAGCTGCGCCAGTTCCCGCGGAGCCGGGTTATTGGTGTCTCGTCCCGGAGGAGCGTCTGGGCGGCGAACTTCCCCAGCGCCACGATCGCCCGGGGCCGGATCGCCTCGAGCTGCGCCCGGAGGAACGGCTCGCAGGCGGCGATCTCGTCGGGCTCGGGGTTGCGGTTCCCGGGCGGCCGGCACTTCACCACGTTGCAGATGTAGACCGACTCCCGGGTGAAGCCCATCGCCTCGATCATCTTGGTGAGGAGCTGCCCCGCCTTCCCGACGAACGGCTCGCCCCGCTCGTCCTCGTCGGCACCGGGACCCTCGCCGACGAAGACCAGCTCGGCGCGCGGGTTGCCGACCCCGAAGACCAGGTTCTTCCGGCAGCTCCCGAGCTTGCAGCGGGCGCAGTCGCCCAGCTCCGCCCGGATCGCCGCGAGGCGCGCGGCGGGATCCGGCGCGGGCGCGGCGGGCCCGGCGGTCGGGGCGATCGGGGCCGGTGGGGC
>JAEZJH010000061.1 GCA_023436385.1 Pseudomonadota bacterium | reverse complement strand
CTCTCCGTACGCCGCCCGGCGCGCCGCCGCAAGCTCCCGGGATGGACCGGCCCCGACGCCCGTGCCAAGGTTCGGGCGATGCCGTCGCGCTGGCCCCGGATCGTCCTCCACGCGGACATGGACGCGTTCTACGCGTCGGTGGAGCAGCACGACCGGCCGGAGCTACGGGGGAAGCCGCTCCTGATCGGCTTTCCGGGGGCGCGGAGCGTGGTCACCACCGCCAGCTACGAGGCCCGGCCGTTCGGCTGCCGGAGCGCGATGCCGATGCTCCGGGCGATGCGGCTCTGCCCCCAGGCGATCGTCATCGAGCCCCGGTTCCGGCGGTACCAGGAGGTGTCACGGGTGGTGATGGAGGTGTTCCACACCTTCTCGCCGCTGGTCGAGCCGCTCTCCCTCGACGAGGCGTTCCTGGAGATGACCGGGGCGGAGGGGCTCTTCGGGCCGCCCGAGGAGATGGGCCGGAAGGTGCGGGCGGCGGTGAAGGAGGCCACCGGCCTCACCGTCTCGGTGGGTGTCGCGCCGACCAAGTTCGTGGCCAAGGTGGCGAGCGACTACCGGAAGCCCGACGGCCTCACCGTGGTGCCGCCGGAGGAGGTGCTCGCCTTCCTGCACCCGCAGAAGGTGTCGCGGCTCTGGGGTGTGGGCCCGAAGGCGGAGGAGCGGCTGCACCGGCTCGGGCTGCGGACCGTCGGCGACGTCTACCGCGCCGATCCCGGCCGGCTCGCCCGGGAGCTGGGGAGCCTCGGGGTCCACGTCTCGCTCCTCGCCCGCGGCGAGGATCCCCGGCCGGTGGAGCCGGATCGCGAGGCGAAGAGCGTCGGCTCCGAGGTGACGCTGGCGGAGGACGTGGTCGGCGCCGAGGCGATCCGGCCCCACCTGCTCCACGAGGCGGACGAGGTGGCCCGGCGCCTCCGGGCCGGAGGGCACCTCGCCCGTGGCGTGCGGGTGAAGCTGAAGACCGCGAAGTTCCGGCTGCATACCCGGCAGACGGCGCTGCCCCGGGCCACCGACTCCGCCCCCGACCTCTTCGCGGCGGCGGTGCCGCTCCTCGCCCACTTCGATCTCGACGAGCCGATTCGGCTGGTGGGCCTCGCCGCCTACGATCTCGGCGACGGCGCGAAGGCGGCACAGGAGGACCTGTTTGCCGGGCCGGAGCGGCGGCGCCAGGCCAGCCTCGATCGCACCCTCGACCAGGTGCGGGCGAAGTTCGGCGCCGGGGCGGTGCGCCGGGCGAGCGATCTCGCGGAGGGGGAAGCGGTGGATCGCTCCGCCCGCCGCGAGCCGCGACCCGGCGAGGAGGACTGACCGCGGTCAGTCCACCGCGACGATCGTGCTCTTCCCCATGCCCATCGGGCAGTGGAAGACGATCTCCTTGCCGGCCTCGGGGGTCACCGTCACCTCCACCGGCTCGTTCAGCGGCAGCTCCTTGCGGATCCCCAGCTCCGGGAAGACCGCCTCCGACATGCAGCTCTTCTTCTCCGTGCGAGTGAAGACGAGCTTCAGCGGCTGCCCGGCCTTGCCCTCGATCCGCGAGGGCACGAAGGCGTCGCGGGTGGCCTCGATCCGCACCACGCCGTCGGCGTCGGGGCGGCCCACGGCCGGCGCCGCCTTCACGGGAGCGGCCGCGACGGCGGCGGGAGGATCGCTCGCCGGCTCGGACTCCGAGCAGGCGGACAGGGCGAGGGCGGCGACGAGGGCAACGGCGAGGCGCATGCGGGCTCCTGGCTTATCGGGACAAGCTGTCCCCTTAACCCGGCGCCCCGGGGGCGATCAAGCCCGCCACGGTTGCGACCGGACGGCCCGGCGTCCAGCTTCTTGCGAACGCTCGCCCTCCGGGGCGTGGAGGTCCCTCATGCCGCGGTCGATGTGGACCGGTTCGATCAGCTTCGGACTCGTCAATGTGCCGGTGCGCCTCTTCAGCGCCGTCTCGCAGAAGGAGGTGCGCTTCCACATGCTCCACGGCCGCGACGGCGGGCGCATCCAGCAGAAGCGCGTCTGCTCGGTCGACGGCCAGGAGGTGCCCTGGGACGACATCGTCAAGGGCTACGAGATCTCCCGGCACCGCTACGTCACCGTCACCCCCGAGGAGCTGAAGGCCCTCGAGCCCCGGGCGACCAAGAGCATCGACATCGAGGACTTCGTCGCCCTCGAGGAGATCGATCCGATCTTCTTCGAGAGCACCTACTACCTCGCCCCCGACCGCGGCGCCGCCAAGGCCTACGCGCTCCTCTACGAGGCGATGAAGAGCACCGGGAAGGTGGGGATCGCCCGGGTGGTGCTCCGCACCAAGAAGTACCTCTGCACCGTGCGGCCGCTCGAGAAGGCGCTCGCGCTCTCGACGATGCTCTACGCCGACGAGGTGGTCTCGCAGGACGAGCTGGGGCTGCCGTCGCCGGGCGAGGTGGAGACCCGGGAGCGGGAGCTGACCATGGCCCGGCAGCTGGTCGAGTCGCTCACCACCCGGTTCCGACCGGAGAAGTACCGGGACGACTTCCGCGAGCGGGTCCTCGAGCTCCTCGAGCGGAAGGCCGAGGGCCAGGAGATCGTCGCCCCGCCGGAGGAGGCGGCGCCGGCCCAGGTGATCAACCTGATCGATGCCCTCGAGGCGAGCCTCGCCGCCGCCCGGGAGGCCGGGACCGGGGGGCCGGCCCCCGCAGCGG
>JAEZJH010000603.1 GCA_023436385.1 Pseudomonadota bacterium | reverse complement strand
TCTCCACCGCGCTCATCACCGTGGTGTGGTGCTTGTCTCCGAACCGCTGCCCGATCACCGGATACGAGGCGCTCGGCACCAGCTTTCGGCAGAAATACATGGCCACCGCCCGGGCCCGGGCGATCGGCCGGGTTCGCTTCTTGCCTACCAGGTCGGCGACCTCGAGGTGATAGAAGCCGGCGACGATCTTCTGGATGTGTTCGATCGAGAGGGCCTGCTTCGGCGGGAGGGAGTCCCGGAGCACCTCCTCCGCATACGGGAGGGTCAGCGGCCGCTTGGTGAGGGTGGCGTGGGCGGCGATCTTGGTGAGCGCGCCCTCGAGCTCGCGGACGTTGCGGGAGAAGGCCCCGGCGATGAAGTGGGCCACCTCTTCGGGAAGGTGCAGCCTCTCCAGCTCCGCCTTCCGGTTGAGGATCGCCACCCGCACCTCGAAGGGCGGCTCGTAGACATCGGCGGTGAGCCCGGAGGCGAAGCGGCTCCGGAGACGGGCCTCGAAGTTCGGGATCTCGTTGGGATGGAGATCCGAGGTGAAGATGATCGCCTTATTGGCGTCGTGGAGGTCGTTGAAGGTGAAGAAGAGCTCGTTCTGCGTCTCCTGCGCCTTCTTGAGGACCTGGATGTCGTCCATCATCAGGACGTCCACGTCCTCCCGGTACTTCTTCCGGAACTCCTCCATGCGTCCACGGCGGACCAACTGGAGGAAGTCGTTCAGATACTGCTCCGACGACGTGTAGAGGATACGCAGCGAGGGGTCCCGCTGGTGGATGCGGTTCCCGACGGCGTGGAGGAGGTGCGTCTTCCCCAGGCCGGTGCCGCCGTAGATGAAGAGCGGGTTGTAGATCCGGCCGGGATTCTCGGCGACCGCCATCGCGGCGCCGGCGGCCAGCTCGTTGCACGGGCCCACCACGAAGTTGTCGAAGGTGAGCTGCTCGCGGAGCTTGGCCCGGGGTCGATCCGCGGCCGCCTCGAGCACGTGCAGCTCGACGCCGTCGGGGCCGAGGGGAGCGGCCTGCGGGCGCTCCCCCGGCTGCTGGCCGCGGTAGTCGATGACGAAGGCGATGTCGAGCGGGCGCTGGGCGATGGCGTGGATCGCCTTCCGGAGGACGTCGCCGTAGTGGTCGAGGATCCAGTCCCGGACGAACAGGTTCGGGACCGCGAGCATCAGCCGATCGTCGTCGGCCTCGATCTGCCGGACCTGGATGAACCAGTTCTGGTAGGCGTAGTCGGGCGTGGAGTTGCGAAGGCGATCGAGGACCCGGCTCCAGAGGGTGGGTTCCTGTCCTGGTGGCAGCGTCTCGTCCATTACCGAGGTCTCCGGCAGCCTCTCTCGCACGGCCCCCTCCGGCCAACCACAATTAATCCACAACCCGTCGAGCGGAGTTACCCCAGCAAACACGGGCACTTGAAAGGCGCAAGACTGGTCCCAGGACCCGAACTGTGGATTCGGACCGCCGGGCCGCCGCGAGGCGGTACGGGCGTTGTCGTGGGGTGGCAGCGACGCCGATCGTGCGGAGAACTGTGTAGCGAACCGGCCGGCCGGCCGTCAATCCGGTTGTGGAAAGTCCTTGAATCCACGTGCCTTCGCCGAGCGGCCGATCGGCGGCCAGACGGGTGGCGATCCGATCGATCACGCGACCGCCGATAGCCGAAACCGGAACGATCACGCGATCGTAGCGGGGAAGGTCGATCCGATCGGCGGCTCGATCGCCCCGCGCCGGAACGCTTGGGCGGGGCCGGGGAAGCGCACCGCGCTCGATCCGTTTGCCCTTGACAGGTGAGGGGTCGATGCGTTTGATCCGCGCTTTCTTTGGGTCCGCCGGGCCGCGCACGTCGTGTGCGCGATCTCCGTCGGCCGTGAGGTCGCCGTGAAGCGTACGTACCAGCCGAAGAAGGTCCGCCGGAACCGGACCCACGGCTTCCGCAAGCGCATGAGCACCAAGCAGGGCCGGGATGTTCTCAAGCGTCGGCGGGCCAAGGGCCGGAAGCGGATCACCGTCTCCGCGCCGAAGAAGTAGCCGTCGCGCCGATGGAGGGCGCGGCGAAGGGGCCCGCGGGGCAGCGCTTCACGAAGGCCGATCGGGTCCTCGCGCGGCGCGATTTCCTGCGGATCCAGTCGAGGGGTCGCAAGCTACACACCCGCCACCTGATCGCGCTCCTCTACCCCGCGCCGGCCGAGCGCCGGCGCCTCGGCCTGGTGGTCTCGACGAAGGTCGGTAACGCCGTCGAGCGCAACCGGGTCAAACGGTGGCTCCGGGAGGTCTTCCGCAAGGAGCGGGAGCTCCTCCCGGAGAGGGTGGATCTGGTCCTGATCGCGAAGAAGGGCGCACCGGAAGCGGGTCACGCCACGTTGCTCGCGGAGTTTCGCGAGGTGGCCCGGAAAGCCCGCGAGACACAGCGTCGCTAGGCGGCGCACGCGGTCGGGATCGCTGCCACGGAGGTGATGGATGCTCGCGCGGTTCCTCGCGGGGATCGTCCGGGGCTACCGGCTCCTCCTCTCCCCTCTCCTCCCGCCGGCCTGCCGCTTCCATCCCAGCTGCTCGCGCTACGCGATCGAGGCGCTCGAGCTTCACGGCGCGGTCAAGGGCAGTCTGCTCGCCGCCCGGCGGCTCCTGCGCTGCCATCCCTTCCACGCCGGGGGCCACGATCCCGTGCCGCTCCCCACCGGGCGCCGCTCCTAGCGCCCTCCCCTGCCGCCTCGGACGAGCGTTCGTGGTCCGGCACCCGCGAGGATCTTCGTGGAAAGCAACAAGCGGTTGATCCTGACGGTCGTCCTGAGCATCGGCATCCTGCTCGGCTACCAGCTTCTCTTCACGCGGCTCTATCCGCCGCCTCCCCCCACCGCCGAAGCGCCGACGGCTCCCGCT
>JAEZJH010000564.1 GCA_023436385.1 Pseudomonadota bacterium | reverse complement strand
TCCTGTGGGAGCGGACGGCCTTCGTCCACGTAGCGGCGGCGGAGCTCGGCGAGGGTCGGCGGTTTCGCGGTCACGGGTCGACCGTAGCCGCCCGGAGGGCCTCGAGGCAACCCGCCCGGCCGGCGCCTGGGCCGCTCGCCCGGCGGCGAGGAGCGCCGCCCAGCGGGAATCGTCGTGGCTCTTCTGCCGGGCGGCGGCGCCGTCGATGCGGAGGTACGTGTCCATCCGCGCCGTGAGGCCGGGATGCAACCGGAGTGATCCCGGGCGCGAGGAGAAAGCCGGGGGGCGTCCGGTCAGAAGCGGAAGGCGCCGCCGAAGCGCAGCACCCACGAGGAGAGATCGAGCGAGCCCAGTTCCGTATCGATCCGTTCGATGGGGCGGGGCTTGGTGTCGTCGTCGACGTCGGGGGCGACGCCGAACTCGGCCTCCCAGGGGCGGAAGGCGTAGCCGGCCTCGACGCCGAAGGCGAGGTGGCGGAGGGGGCGGCCGTCGGCGGTCCGGCTCCGCCCGAGGGGCACGAGCAGCTCCCAGCCCACGGTCCCCTCGAGGCCCGGGAGGATCGCCAGGTCCTCCAGGTCCGAAGCGCCGAAGCCGCTCACGTTCAGGACGGCGAAGTCGACCGAGGCCTGGCCCCGGGCGAAGGCCCGGGTCCGGGCGGAGGTGGGGAGCCGGTAGATCGCCGCCGCCTGGATCGAGTGGAGGTCGAGGCTCGCCTCGCCGTACTCGAAGAGCGGCGCGGAGGCGGAGCCGAAGGCGTAGCCCGCCTCGAAGGCGAGGTTGCCGCCGGGCGAATACCCCGCGCCCAGCTCGACGCGGAGCAGGGTGTCCGTGCCGGAGACCAGGTCGAAGGCGGGATCGGTGATCCAGAGCTGGCCGAAGCGCACGTAGCCTTCGAACCGGGAGGCGTCGGGAGAGAAGGGCGTCTGGGACCGCGGCGGCGGCGGATCGCCCGGGGCGCCGAGAGCGGTGGCGGGGAGGAGGAGCAGGAGGGCGAGGGCGAGGCGGAGCACGGGTCACTCCTTCCCTTCGAGGGCGCCGGCGAGGAAGAGGCCTTCGTAGCGGCGGGCGGCGCTCCGGCGGAGGTCGGCGACCGGCAGGACGGTGACGTCGCCGGTCGCGGCGTGGTGACGGGCCCACACGAACTCGCCGGCGAGGCCGAGGTCGACGATCCGCTCGTCGAGGACCACGCCGCCGATCGGCAGCGCGCCGGCGCCGCCGGCCGGACCGACCGTCACCACGCTGCCGGTGCAGTCGTTGTAGTCGGCCTCGTCCCCGGAGGGCGCGGCGCCGCTGCCCTCCCGCTCGACGTCCACGCCGACCAGGAAGACGCCCGTCTCCGGGAGGACCGCCGAGGGGCCGGCGTCGGAGGCGAGGCCCACGGAGGTGAGTCGGACCTCGAGGCGGGCGCCGGCCTCCGCCGTGACCACGGTGAGGGCCGGGGTGGCGCTCCGGCCGGCGAGGTCGACGGCGTCGTGGACGAAGTAGCCGGCGTTGGCGCCGAATCGCGGCGCCGCCGCGAGCGGGCCCGGGAGCAGGTCCTCGGCGAGCCGATCGGCGAGCGGCTCCCAGACGGCGACGGCGCGGGCCGCGGTGGTGCGGGCGGCGGAGGGCGCGGCGTGGAGGAGGAGCCGGCCGTCGCCCAGGTCGCCGATCCCCGCGGTGGGGCGGGTGAGCGTGGCGACGTGCTGGTTCGATTCGTCGCCGGTGGCGTCGAGGAGCGCGGCCAGGCCGCCCGTGCCCGAGCGATAGAGCGCCGCCACCGCCCGCTCGAAGCCGGGGCCGGTGGGCACGGCGATGTCGGTGAGGTCGCCGCCGCCGGCGACGAAGAGGAAGTTGATCGAGCCACCCAGCTCCGTGGGCCGACCCTGGATCTCGATCGCCAGGACGTCGTCGGCCTCGGCGGTGCGGACGTAGAGGAAGGCGCCGTCGGGCGCGAAGATCGCCTCCTCCGGCGACAGCTCCGTGCCGGTGGCGAGCTTGAGCGGGATGCGGACCCGGAGGGTGGGGTTGGCGAGATCGACCAGCGCCACCGCCGCGTCGAGGACCACCGCGGCGAGGTCGCCGGCCGGGGAGAAGACCACCTCCCGCGGGGCCAGGGACTCGGTGGCCAGGGAGACGGCGGTGGCGGTGCCGGCGGCGAGGTCGACCACCGCGATCTCGTTGAAGTTGCGGGCCGCCGGGCTGCCGGGGGCGGGCGCCGCCGCGGGATCGAAGGTGAGCACCGCGCGGGTGCCGCCGGGGGCGACGGCGATCCGGTCGTAGGCGGCGGGGAGCGGGATCACCGTGCGGTCGCCGGAGGGGAGCCCATAGCGGCCGAGGCGCGGCGCGTTTCCGGGGCCGCCCAGGACGACCACGCCGCCGTCGATGGCGGCGAGGGAGCGGGGGGCTTCGCCGGAGGGGAAGGTGCGGGCCTTCCGGGCGGGCGCGTCGATCACCACCAGGCGGTTGGTGACCGGTACCAGCCAGGCCAGCGAGTCGCCGGCGGCGACGGGGCCGATCGGCTCGAGGTCGCGCTCCCAGCGTTCGCCGCGGGTGCCGCAGGCGGCGACGAGGAGGGCCAGGGCGAGGAGGCGGATTCTCATGGACGGCCTCGGTGGTGGCCGGGTGGGCGGGAGAACCACGGCGGCGCGGGCGAGCGGGACGGCGGGCGGTCAGTCGATCCCGGCGTTGAGCTCGAAGCCGGTGGCGGTGCGGACGGCGCGGGCGGCCAGATCGACGAAGCTGATCCGGCCGGCGGGGTGGGCCTGCGTCACCCAGATCCGGTCGGCGCGGGTGGTGCCGGCGGGCATGGCGCCGGCGAACTCGGGGGCGGAGCCCAGGGGCAGGGTGTCGGTCACCAGGGTCGTCAGATAGACCGCGTCGACGGCCAAGCGGCGATCGGTGTCGTCCCGG
>JAEZJH010000544.1 GCA_023436385.1 Pseudomonadota bacterium | reverse complement strand
GCCTCAAGCAGCGCGCAGCTCCACTTACCAATCTGAGCCTCGGTTGCCTCACCCGCTCCGAGGTCTGCACCGATTGGCTCGAGTGCATCGGTGGATTCTGCAAATAGCAAGTCAGTCTCGAATCGATTTAGACGCGGAGTCAATGGAGGACCAATGAGGTTCGTCTGGGTTCCTTTCCTTCTGGTGATCTTGACGATCGGTTGTGGCGGCGATCCATCTGACCGTGACCCGGGGGAGGGCACCGGCGGCCTGGGTGGGAGCGGAGGGGGCGGCGGCACGAACAGCGCCGGAGGTACGGGTGGGGGCGGAGGTGAGAGTTGTTCGATCCCGGCAATCCGAACGCTCGATCCCGACCGTGGGCCCCCAGGGTACGGACCAGTTCTCCTCCGTGGGGAATGCCTCGGAGGAGACAAGATCGAGGTGAGCTTTAACGGTTCGAGCAGCATCGCGATCGAGGTTGCGCCGGACCAGACCTGGATCAAGACGGCGGTCCCGGTAGGGGCAACCACCGGGACGGTTCGCCTGCTAATCGATGGGCTACGAGTGGACGGTCCCGTCTTCACGGTGACGAACGAGAACCCCGTGCCGGTGGCCAATTCTGCGTCACCGGAGCGCATCAAGGTCAACTCTCCTTCGACCCAGGTTTCGCTGAATGGGTCCGGATTTGTGGCCGAGACGATCCTGTACCTGGATGGTGTCGTCACCGCTCCCGTGGCACGCTCGCCGACCTCGCTCCGAATCGCGCTGGACCAAGAATTTTTGTCGACGCAAGGACGGCACTATTTGGAAGCCGAGACCCCGGCCCCGGGCGGAGGGCGCTCCGGAGCCGTTTCTTTCGTAGTCTACGGTTCTTACAACGTCCTCAGCGCGGAAGCCACGAGTCCCACCGAAGTTGTCGTGACTTTTGATATTGCTCCGGATCCGGTTCTTGCGTCGGATGCTTCCCATTTCATGATCTGCGAGAGGGAGACGCCCTCGGTGAGACTGGCCGTCATCGAGTCGATTCAGGATGAAGCCAATCCGCGCATCCTCCGCCTCCGGACGTCAACCCAGATTCCCGGCATGAAATACTATTTCAGCGCCGCGTCGGGAGTCGTGAGCGAGTTCGGCGGCTACCTTTCGAGAGGTGGAATCGAATTCACGGGGTTCCAGCCGGGAGCCTGAGGAACCAGCGCCCCGTAACCGACTTGGTCCGGAACTTGGGGGCGAGCGGTTGTGGGAGGTCCGTGGCGGGCGGTGCCAGGACTACGCCGGGGCTCGGACCGCTTCGCCCTCCCGGCCGGCGGGAGGCGGGCGGACCGCGTTGGCGGCCGGCAGGGCGATACGGAAGCAGGTGCCCTGGCCCGGCCGGCTCCACACCTCCACGGTCCCGCGGTGGGCCTCGACCAGCGACTTGACGATGTTCAAGCCGATACCGAGGCCCGCGCCGCCGGCCCGCTCCGTGCCCGCGTCGCCCACCTGGAAGAGCCGGTCGAAGAGCCGGTCGAGGTGCTCGGGGGCGATTCCCACGCCGTTGTCGGAGACGGAGACCAAGACCTCGCCCCGCGGCCCGGGGGCGGCGGCGACACGGATCCGGCCGCCCTCGCCGCAGTAGCGCTCGGCGTTCTGGAGGAGGTTGGTGAGCACCTGCACCAGCCGCTCCCGATCGCCGAAGGCGAGGGGCGTCCGTCGCGAGACCCGCGCCCGGAGCCGGAGGTTGCGCTCGTAGGTGCGGGGCGCCATCGCCGCCAGCGCCAGGGCGATCGGCTCGCGGATGTCGAGCGCCTCGAAGCGCATCCGGTCCCGGGTCAGCTCGAAGCGGGAGAAGTCGAGCAGCTCCTCGATGAAATGCTTGAGCCGCCGGCCGCTCGAGAGGCTGGTCTCCAGCGCCTCCTTCTGCCGGGCCTCGAGGTTGCCCATCTTCTCCGAGAGGAGGAGCTGGTTGTAGCCGAGCATGGTGACGAGCGGCGTCCGCAGCTCGTGGCTGACGTTGGCGAGGAAGTTGTCCTTGCGGCGATCGAGCTCCTGGAGCGCCCGCACCGCCAGGGTCAGCTCCCGGGTGCGCCGCTCCACCTCGCTCTCCAGGCGCTGGGTCTGGGCCCGGTTCTCCGCCCAGAGCCGGGCCTTCTCCAGGGCGATCGAGGCCTGCCGGGCAAAGGCGTCGATCGCCTCCGTGTCGCCGGCGCTGAAGTGCGGCGCGCCGACCACCAGCACGCCGGTGACGGTGCCGCCGGGGGCGAGGGGCGCGAGGACGGTGTGGTCGAGGCCGAGGATGCGGGCGAGCCGGGCGAGGGCGGTGCGGGAGAGGTCTGCCCGGCCGGCGAGGAGGCCGCGGAGCAGCTCGGCGGGGCGCTCGGCGTAGACGGTGTGCCCGCTCTCGAGGACCTCCCGGAGCGGTGCCGATGCGGCGGGATCGAAGGCCACCTCGGCGAGCGGCTTGCCCAGCACCCGCTCGAAGATCTTCAGGAGGTCGGCGGAGTAGGCGTGGTGGGCGATCGCCAGGGGGCCGGTGCCGGCGCCGGGGAAGGGGCGGGAGAGGAGGATCGAGGCCTTGTAGCCGAGGCGTCCCAACTCGCCGGCGATCACCTCGAGGATCCGCGCCGGCTCCGTCTCCTCCTGGAGCCGCGCGCCGGCGAGAGCCAGGGCGGCGAGGCTCTCCTTGGCCTGGGCCAGGGCGGCGAGGGCCCCGCGCTCCCGGGTGAGGTCGCGGATCACCAGGTGGAGGACGGGAGCCTCGCCGATGCCGATCCGGGTGACGGTGACGGAGACCGGAAGCGGTGGCCCGGAGGCGGGGCGGAAGAGCAGCTCCTGGTCGCGGATCACCTCCTCGGCGCCCAGCTCGCCCAGGCTCCGCTTGCCGGGCGGACCGGGACGGGAGAGGAGCTTGCCCAGGGTGAGCCGCCGGATCTCC
>JAEZJH010000530.1 GCA_023436385.1 Pseudomonadota bacterium | reverse complement strand
CCCCCCCCCCCCCGCCGGAGCCGGGACGGGCCGCGGCCCCGTGGTCCCACGCAGGTCTTCACGAACCGGGGAATTGCAGCCATGTCTCTGAAGATCAAGCAGGATCACGCGCGCTTCAAGGCGATCGTCCGGGGGAAGATCAAGCAGAACCTTCGCCGGTTCATCCAGAAGGGCGAGATGATCGGCAAGCGGGGGAAGGAGCTGATCACCATCCCCCTCCCCACCATCGACGTCCCGCACTTCCGCTACGGCTCCAAGGAGCAGGGCGGCGTCGGCCAGGGCGACGGCGAGGTCGGGCAGATCCTCGCCCCCGGGCAGCCGCAGCCCGGCGACGGCCACGGCAAGGCGGGCTCCGGCGAGGGGGATCACCTCCTCGAGGTCGATGTCTCCCTGGAGGAGCTGGCGGAGATCATGGGCGAGGAGTTGGCCCTCCCCCGGATCCAGCCCAAGGGCAAGGAACGGATCGTCACCGAGAAGATCAAGTACACCGGGGTGAACACCACCGGGCCGGAGTCGCTCCGGCACTTCAAGCGCACCTACAAGCAGGCGCTGCGGCGACAGGTGGCGAGCGGGACCTACGATCCGGAGCGGCCGGTGATCATCCCCTACCGGGAGGACCGGCGGTACCGCTCCTGGAAGGTCCAGTCGGTCCCCGAGTCGAACGCGGTGATCATCTACGTGATGGACGTCTCCGGCTCGATGGGCGACGAGCAGAAGGAGATCGTCCGCATCGAGTCCTTCTGGCTCGATACCTGGCTGCGCCACCAGTACAAGGGCCTGGTCACCCGCTACATCATCCACGACGCGGTGGCCCGCGAGGTGGACCGGGACACCTTCTTCCACACCCGGGAGTCGGGCGGGACGATGATCTCCTCGGCCTACAAGCTGGCCGCGGAGATGATCGAGAAGGACCACCCGGCGGAGACCTGGAACACGTATCTGTTCCACTTCTCCGACGGCGACAACTGGAGCGCCGACGACACCCGGCTCTGCGTGGAAATCGTCCGGGAGAAGGTGCTCGCCGCGGTCAACCTCTTCGCCTACGGCCAGGTGGAGAGCCCCTACGGCTCCGGGCAGTTCATCAAGGATCTCCGGGAGGCCTTCGAGAGCCACGAGAACGTGGCGCTCTCGGAGATTGCCGACAAGGAAGCGATTTACAACTCGATCAAGGACTTCCTCGGCAAGGGGAAGTAGGGGACGCGATGCCCTCGGTCACCAACCGCTCCCTCCCGCCGCGGCTCGAGGATCTCAAGAGCGAGATCAAGGGCTACGCGAAGGAGTTCGGACTCGATTTCTACGAAGTCATCTTCGAGATGCTCACCTACGACGAGGTGAACATGGTGGCCGCCTACGGCGGCTATCCGAACCGTTACCCGCACTGGCGGTTCGGGATGGACTACGAGCAGCTCTCCAAGGGCTACGAGTACGGCCTCTCGAAGATCTACGAGATGGTGATCAACAACGATCCCACCTACGCGTACCTGCTCGAGTCGAACCCGGAGGTGGACCAGAAGCTGGTGATGGCCCACGTCTACGGGCACGGGGACTTCTTCAAGAACAACTTCGCCTTCCGCCACACCAACCGGAAGATGATGGACGAGATGGCGAACCACGCCACCCGCGTCCGCCGCTGGATCGACCGGATCGGGATCGAGCCGGTCGAGGACTTCATCGACCGCTGCCTCTCCCTCGAGAACCTGATCGATTACCACGCGCCCTACATCCGCCGCGGCCCCGCCCGGATCCCCGGCGGCGGCCCGGAGGAGGAGCAGGTGGTCCGCGGGCTGAAGACGGAGCGCGAGTACATGCGCGACTTCATCAATCCGCCCGACTACCTCGCCGACCTGCACCGCCGCCTCGACGAGGAGAAGCAGCGGGCCAAGCGCTTCCCCGAGCGCCCGGAGCGCGACGTCCTCGCCTTCCTCCTCGAGAACGCACCCCTCGAGCCCTGGGAGGCCGACGTCCTCGGCATCCTCCGCGAGGAGGCCTACTACTTCGCCCCCCAGGGCATGACCAAGATCATGAACGAGGGTTGGGCCAGCTACTGGCACTCGAAGATCATGACCACCCGGGCGCTGAAGGACTCGGAGATCATCGACTACGCGGACCATCACTCCGGGACGGTGTCGATGCGGCCGGGGTCGCTCAACCCGTACAAGCTGGGGATCGAGCTGTATCGGGACATCGAGGACCGGTGGAACCGGGGGCGCTTCGGGAAGGAATGGGACGAGTGCGACGACCTCCGGACCCGGCAGACCTGGGACCGGCAGCTCGGGTTGGGCCGGAACAAGATCTTCGAGGTCCGGCGGCACTACACCGACGTCACCTTCATCGACGAGTTCCTCACGCCGGAGTTCTGTCTCGAGCACAAGCTCTTCGTCTACGGATACAACGACAAGCACCAGGCCTGGGAGATCCTCAGCCGGGACTTCAAGGCGATCAAGGACAAGCTCCTCCACCAGCTCACCAACTTCGGGCAGCCGATCATCGAGGTGGTGGACGGGAACTTCGAGAACCGGGGCGAGCTGCTCCTGGTGCACCGGCACGACGGCGTCGACCTGCGGATGGACTACGCCCGGGAGACGCTCCGGAACCTGCAGTCGCTCTGGCGCCGGCCGGTGAACCTCCACACCCGGGTCGACGGCAAGGGCCTCCGGATCGGCTTCGACGGCCGCGAGTTCCTCGAGAAGCGGCACGAGCTGTAGCCGGGGCGGCGCCCCCGCGGCCGAGGGGCCGGCCGCGGGCCAACCGGGCCGGCGGCGGGAGTTCCGTGGTAGGGTCCGGGCGATCTTCCGCCCCTCTCCCGGGTTCCCGCCGTGCGCCGCGACGACCTCTTCGACTTCCGCCGGGTCTTCACTCTCCTCGTCGTCACCGTGGCGCTGCCGTCGATCGCGCTCTCCACCTTCGGCATCCTCGCCATCAAGCACGAGCGGGCCGCGGTGGAGAAGAGCCTGGGCGAAGCCTACGGCGGCAAGCTCGACGCCCTCGCCGAGGCCCTCGAGGAACGGCTGGCCGGAACGGGCGCCGTACCGGAGCTGCCGGCGCTGGCGGCCGAGGCCGACCGACTCGCCCAGAACCTCTTCCCCCGCGACCGGGCCCGGTTCGAACTCCGGGGCCCCGGCAGCGCCGACCCGACCATCACCGAGCTCCTGGTCCTGGGCAATCCGGCTGGCGCCGCCTCCGACGACGGCTGGGGACCGCTCCTCGCCGAGCGCCCGCTCCCGCCGCCGCTCGAGGGACGGACCCTCGGGGTGCGGCTCCCTTCCGACAACTCGCCGGCGGCGATCGCGCTCGGGAACCAGGTGGTCTACGCGATTCTCCTGGTGCTCTTCTATGCGGCGATCGTCAGCGGCGTGATCCTCACCAGCCGCGCCGTCTACCGCGAGTCGAAGCTCTCCCGGCTGAAGAGCGACTTCGTCTCCCACGTCAGCCACGAGCTGCGCACGCCCCTGACCTCGATCCGGATGTTCGTGGAGACCCTGCGGCTGGGCCGGGTGCGCTCCCCCGAGGAGCAGGAGGAGGTGCTGGGGATGCTCGGGCAGGAGACCGAGCGGCTCTCCGGCCTGGTGGGCCGGCTCCTCGACTGGGCCCGGATCGAGACCGGCCGCAAGGTCTACCGCAAGGTGCCGGTCCCCGCCGCGGAAGTGGCCCGGGACGCCCTGGCGGTGTTCGAGCGGCAGCAGCTCGCCGCCCACGGCGTGGTGACGGTGGAGATCGACGAGACCCTGCCGGAGGTGGAGGTGGACCGAGACTCGATCTCCCTGGTGCTCCTCAACCTCCTGATCAACGCCCACAAATACACCGGGGAAAACAAACGCATCGTCCTTCGGGCCCGGGCCGGCGACGGGGTGGTGGTGTTCGAGGTGGAGGATAACGGTCCGGGCATCCCCAAGTCGGAGCGGAAGCGGATCTTCGAGCAGTTCTACCGGGTCGACGATCTCCTCCGCCGGAAGACGGAGGGGACCGGCCTGGGCCTGGCGATCGCCAAGCGCGTGGTCGAGGACCACGGCGGCCGCATCCAGGTGTTCGGCGAAACGGGCAAGGGCAGCCGCTTCGCGGTCTCGCTCGCCATCCACCGGGAAAGGGAATCATGAACGTCGGCAGCACCCAGCGATCGCGGATCCTGATCGTCGAGGACGACCCGGCGATCCTTTTCGGGCTCAAGCACAACCTCCGCTACGAGGGCTACGAGGTCCTCACCGCCGCCGACGGGCCGGAGGGCCTGAAGCTGGCGCTGGAGAAGTCCCCGGACCTGGTGGTCCTCGACGTGATGCTCCCGGGGAAGAACGGCTTCGAGGTGCTCAAGGAGCTGCGGAGCCGGTCGCAGGTGGCGGTGGTGATGCTCTCGGCCAAGGGCGGGGAGAGCGACAAGGTGCTGGGCCTCGATCTGGGCGCCGACGACTACGTGGCCAAGCCCTTCGGCCTGCCGGAGCTCCTCGCCCGGATCAAGGCGGTGCTGCGGCGCCGGGCCGGGGAGACGCCCCGGGACGTGCACTTCGGCGACATCACCGTGCACCTCGACTCGCAGGTGGTGGAGCGCGGCGGGACGCCGGTGGTGCTGACGCCGCAGGAGTACCGGGTCCTGGTCTTCTTCCTCGCCCGGGAGGGCAAGGCCCTCTCCCGCGACTCGATCCTCTCCGGCGCCTGGTCCGACGACTACGAGGGGACGACCCGCACCGTCGACAACTTCCTCCGCAGCCTCCGGGTGAAGCTCGAGGAAGACCCCGACCAGCCGCGACACTTCCTCACCGTGCGCGGGCTCGGGTATCGGTTCGTACGGTGACGGCGGGCGAAAGGGCGAGCGCCCGACCTTCGGGCGAGCGAGCGTCGAGCCCGCGGGAGACGGGAGGCGTGCCGGCGAGCGAGCCGCCGGCCCGCGATCGCCGGCGCGCGCGGCGGGTTTCCGGGAGGTGGGCCCCCTGCTATCCTGCCGCCCGCATGCGCCGGCTAGCCCTCCGAATCGCCACCCTCCTCGTCCCGTTCCTCCTCGCTGCCTGCGAACCGGCCC
>JAEZJH010000507.1 GCA_023436385.1 Pseudomonadota bacterium | reverse complement strand
GCGGGGCGGCCCGAGCGCTGAAAGCGGGGTGGCTACGGGACGTTGGTGCAGATGATGTCGCAGTCCTCCTCCGGATCGACCTCGCAGCCGGCCGGCAGCGTCTCGAGGTCGAAATCGCACTCGCAGGTGGGCGGCGGCGGATCCTCGCACCGCTGGGTCGGCCCCAACCAGCAGCCGCAGTCGAGCCGCAGCGTGTTCGCCGGCACCGAGTCGCCCTGCAGGTCGTACTCCGTGACGTCGAGGCAGACGTCGAACGCCCACTCCTTCCCGGCGTCGCGGGTCAGGCAGAGGATCTCGTTGCTGTTCTCGCCCTCGAGGATCGGCTCCTTCGACTGGTTGGGATTGTTCTGGGTGTAGACGTCCGAGGCGTCGTAGCAGACCAGGTTGTGGAGGTCGTCGGGGCCCGGCCCCGCCAGGATCGTCCCGGTGCAGTCGACGCCACTCCAGATCGTGTAGGTGAAGGTCCAGGGGGACATCGGGTGGTTGGTGGTCGGGCACAGCTCATCGAAGTAGGCCGTATCCGGCAGGTTGCCGTTGGCGTCGAAGGTGGAGCACTGGCAGATCGGCCCGTTCTCGCAGGGGTAGATCGGGTCGGCGGCCACGTCCCGCTTTCCGCAGATATCCACCGAGTGGTTCGCCAAGTGGTTGCTGCTCACCAGCGCGAACTCCACCAGCGCCGTCTCTCCCGGCGTCGGCCCGGGGGTGAAGCTGTCGTTCCCCCCGCAACCGGCCAGCGCCACGATGCCCAACCCGCAGACGATACGCGCAAACATGGGTCCCTCCCCGTCGCGAGACCGGCGCCGGCCGCCATGGCCGACCTCGGCCTCCGCGCTTGCTGCTTGGTTCGTTGCTGCGGGCGCCATCCTCCGCGTTTTTTTGAATTCTTCCACTCCCGAAGCGGGACACACGCCATGGGTTTCCCATACTCACGTTATGAACGCATGATCTGTCTCGCGCTCCCGACGGGATCGCGTCCCCCCGATGCGTGCCCGCCGGGACCAGGGCGCGGCTCGCGATCGTCCCGGTCCGGCCGCCTTCGCGCCCGGACCGTGTCCCTCCGCGAACGCACCGGAAATCCCGCTCGGCTGCGGTCCACGGTGGCGGCCGCCCGATGCACCCGCGGCGTATGGGAGCGGCGGTCCCATGAATCGATACATGCAGCCGACACGGGTTCCCACGAGCGTGGGGTGGCGCGCTCCGGCCGGTTCCTTCTCTCCCGACCAGGACCGATCGGTACGACAAGGCCTCGCCGGGATCACCCGCGGCGAGGCCTTCCCTGCTCGAGGCTCCCGGGCAACCGGCGCCGGGCCCTCGGTCTGCGCTACGGCTCCTTCGCCTCCACCGCCCACGGCCCGGGCAGGATCGGCAGCCGCTCGGTGGCCCGGGCGGTGCGCTGCAGCTCCACCTCGCGAATCAGCGCGGCCGGGGCGACGGTGGAGACCGGCACGTATCCGCTCTCGGCGCCGCAGAAGCCGTTGAAGACGGCGTGGCGATCGCCGGTGGCGACGATCTTGTTGATGGTGGTGAGCGGCGTCCCCACCAGCTCCACGCCCCGCACCAGCTCTTCCTTCCCGGTCTTCACGTCGATCCGATACGCGAGCCGGGGGATGCCCTTGAACGCCTGGTAGCCGTACGTGGAGGTGTTGGTGTTTCCGCCGGTCATGTCTCGAATGATCAAGGCGTACGGCTTGCCCGCCTTCTTGGCCTCCTCGACCAGCATCTGCCGGAGCTTCTTCTCCGGCACCTGGCGCGACGAGTCGACGAAGAGGTTGGCCATCCGGGCCATCGGGGACCGATTGCCCTGGGCCCGGCCGTGGCCGTTCGAATGCGGGAAGTCCTTCACCGGCCGCCGGGAGAGGATGTAGCCGCGGAGGACACCGTCCTCGATCAGCACGGTCCTGCGGGCGGCGACGGCCTCGTCGTCGTACTGGTAGTGGCCGTTCAGGGTCCGGCCCTCCCGCACGCGGACGGTGGGGTCCTCGATCACGGAGAGGAACGCGGGGAGCACGCGCTTTCCGATCTGCCCCTTGAAGGTGCGGCCCTCGTTGTCGTCGTCGAGGCGCTCGCCCTCGAGCCGGTGCCCGACCGCCTCGTGGAAGAGCACGCCGGTGGCCTCCGGAGCGAGGATGGCCGGGCCGGTGTACGGATCGATCACCGGCGCCTTCCGGAGCGCCAGGAGCTCCTCGATCATCGACCGGGTCTCCCGCTCGAGCACCTCCGGCGGCGGCAGCTCCGCGGCGGTGGCGGCGTAGAAGTCCCGGGAGTTCTCCAGGAGCTGGCCGTCGTCGGCGCGGGTCACCGCCTGGACGTGGACGGCGAAGATGGCGTCCTCGGTGACCAGCTCGGTGCCCTCGCTGTTCGTCTGCACCCGCACGATCCGATCGGCGTTGACCCGCACCTCGGAGTCGAACAGCTCGGGGTGGGCCCGGAACATCGCGGAGAGTGCGACCGCCCGCTCCCGCCACGCGGCCCGGTCGAAGAAGAACGGCAACGGCTCCTGGACGAACCGGACCGGCTCCTCCTTCGAGAACGACGCGGCCCGGTCGTCGTCGGCCACCGCGTAGACGCCCTTCCCCTGCTTGCGGAGCCAGGAGGAGAGGGCCGCCTTGTACTTGGCGTCGGTGGCGAGCCAGAGCGCGTTCCTTAGCGCCGCGGGGTTGAAGTCGGTGGGCCCGTCGAGATCGGGCAGGTAAGTCGGGCCGTCCTCGAGGCCGAAGGGGAACGGGTTCGAGGCCTCGTCGGAGGAGTCGTGCTCGTAGCTCCCCACCCGCACGTCGACGAACAGCTTCGCGGCCCGCTTCTCCTCGTCGCCGAAGAGGGCGCCGTAGCGGGCGGTGAGCTCGAGGGAGGTCTGATCCTTCAGCTGGTAGGAGAGGAAGTACGGCGCCTCGTAGCCGTCGAGCCGCAGCTCCTTCATCGACCGCTCGAGCTCGGCCTGCATCGCGCCCAGGACCACCCGACGGGCATCGGCCGGGCGCTCGACCCGGAGCTGCTGCCCCGGATCCTCGGCGGCGCGGGCCGAGAGCGGCGCCGCCAGGGCGAGGGCCAGGAGCGGATAGCAGACACATTCGGCAACGTGCGAGCGCATGGGCCTCCTCGAGCCGCCGCGGGCTTCCGGGGCCCGAGCGTCCCCGCACCTTAGCGGAAACCGCGGAAAAGCGGGAGGTTCGCCGCCTTCCCGGGGTCTCTCCCGGGAGCGGGCGGAGGGCCGCTCGCCCGCCGACCCGGAGCGCCGGCGGTAAACGATCGGCCGGAAATGCCCCCGGTTGCTCGCTCCCTCTCGAAATGCGAGCATCGATCGCGTCGCGCAACAAAACGGGTTTCGAACGTCTTCGTGCTGCTGCTACGGGAGGGCGCAAGCATGGCGAGTCGTCTTCGAAGCAGTTTCATCGCGTTGGTGGGTTGCGTGCTTC
>JAEZJH010000352.1 GCA_023436385.1 Pseudomonadota bacterium | reverse complement strand
CGCCTCGGCCTCCGCGGCGATCCGCTTCGCCTCGCCCGTGGGACGGATGGCGACGAACTCGGCCAGCGCCGCCGGCCACCGGGCGAGGAGCCGCTCCGCGACCGGTGAGCCGGTGAGGGCGTGGTGCCGCTCGACGATCGCCCGGAGCCGCTCCGGCTCGTCGCCGACCAGCCCGGTGGCCCCGGCGTCGGCGTGGACGCGCCGCCGCGCCTCGCCCTCCGGGTCGTGGACGAAGACCACGCCGCCGTTCAGCCCGGAGCCGAGCACCGGCCCCACCGGCCCGAGGAGCACGCCGATCCCGTCGGTCATGTATTCGAAGGCGTACTTCCCGGCGCCCTCGGCGACGATCAGCCCGCCCGAGTTCCGCACCCCGAGCCGTTGCCCGGCCCGGCCCTCGAGATACACCTCGCCGCCCACCGCGCCGTAGCCCACCGCGTTGCCGGCGACGCCGTTCCCTTCCCGGCGGCACGCCGGCGGCTGCCGGATCACCAGGCGCCCGCCACTCATCGCCTCCGCCACGCCGTCGTTGGCGAAGCCCTCGAGCTCGAGCTCCACCCCCTCGACCAGGGCGAAGCCGAGGCCCTGGCCGGCGAACCCGGCAAGCCGGATACGCACGCCGCCGGGCGGCAGGGCCACGGACCCCGCCGCCAGGGCGCCGCAGAGGGTGGCGCCCACCGCGCGATCGCCGTTCTCCACGTCGTAGCGGAGCTCGATCCGATCGGGTACCGGCCCGTCGCCCGCCACCCTCCGGTAGTCGTCGAGGATCCGGAGGTTCAGCGCCGTGGGCGGGAGCCGTCGGGCGCCGCAGCGGTTCCCTCGCTCCTCCACGCCGGCGAAGGAACGGGGATCGAGGAGCAGTGCGGAGAGATCCACCTTGTCCGCCCGCGGGTGGCCGGAGGGCACCTGGTCGAGGAGGTCGACACGGCCGGTCAGCTCCCGCGGGTGCCGAATCCCCAGGGCCGCCAGCTTCCGCCGCACGTCCTCGCCGAGCCGGAGGAGGTAGTTCTTCACCCCGCGCTTCGCCTCCCGGTAGCGGTCCTCCTCCGTGGTGTCCTGGGGGATGTCGCGCTTCGAGGGACCGTGGCCCACCATGAAGCGGAGGAAGACCACGTCGTCCTGGGTGGTGATGCCGGAGGGGCAGGTACCCTTCATGCAGCCGTGGCAGAAGATGCACTGCTCGCTGATCATCAGCGCCGTGCCCAGGGCCACCTCGTCGGCCCCCAGGGCGAGGAGCTTCACCACGTCGTCGCCGGTCTTCACCCCGCCGTCGGCCCGGAGCCGCACCTCGCCCCGGATCCCGTTCAGGACCAGCGCCTGGTGGGCCTCCGCGAGGCCGCGCTCGAGGGGCAGGCCGGCGTGCTCGATCGACGAGGCGGGGGCGGCGCCGGTGCCGCCCTCGAAGCCGGAGATGGCGATCACGTCGGCGCCGGCCTTGGCCACGCCCACGGCGATGGTCCCGAGGTCGGTGACCGACGGGCACTTCACGCCGATCCGGGCCGCCGGGTTGACCGCCCGGAGGTTGTGGATCAGCTGGGCCAGGTCCTCGATCGAGTAGATGTCGTGCTGCGGCGGCGGCGAGATCAGCGCCACGCCCGGCGGGCAGCGGCGGATCGCGGCGATCTCCGCGGTCACCTTCTCGCCCGGGAGGTGACCGCCCTCGCCGGGCTTCGCACCCTGGCCGATCTTGATCTCCAGCTCGTCGGCGTTGACCAGGTACTCGGCGTCGACGCCGAAGCGGCCGCTCGCCACCTGCCGCACCCGGGAGCGATCCGCCTCCCAGGGCCCGCCGCGGTTCCGCCGCCGGTCCTCGCCGCCCTCGCCGGAGTTGGAGAAGGAGCCCAGCTCGTTGAAGGCGCCGGCGATCGCCCGGTGGGCGATCCGGTGGAGGGCGCCGTGGCTCACCGCCGCGCCGCGGATACAGCCCCGGACGATCTCCTCGGGCGCGGCCACCTCGTCCACCGGGATCGGCCGCGACGCCTCCGGCCGGAAGGCGAGGAGGTCCCGGAGGTAGACCGCGGGCGTCTTCGCCACCGCCTCGAGGAAGCGGTCGTAGGCGGCGGGATCCTCGCCCCGGGCGACCAGCTGGAGCTGCCGGGTCACCTCCTTGCGGTAGATGTTCAGGTCCTCGGCCCGGAGGGTGCCGGTCGGACCGGCGGCGGCGTCGGCCCGCCGGCGGAGGTCGCCGTCGAGGTCGGCGAGGTCGATGCCGCCGACGCGGGAGGTGGTGCCGGGGAGGTAGTGCTCGACCAGATCGTTGGCGAGCCCGACCGCCTCGAAGAGCCGCGAACCCCGGTAGCCGTCCACCGAGGTGATCCCCATCTTCGCCATCACCCGCTTCAGCGAGCCCTCGAACGCCTTCCGGAGGAGCCGCACGCCGTCCTCGCCCCCGGCGTCGTGGGCGAGATCGAAGGCGAGCCAGGGGCAGATCGCGGAGGCGCCGTTGGCGAGAAGCACCGCGGCGTCGTGGCCCTCCTGCACCTCCCCGGTCTCCATCACCACGGAGACGCGCCGGCGCTTGCCGTCGGCGGTGAGGGCGGCGTGGACCGCGCCGGCGACGAGGAGCGCCGGGAGCGCCAGACGGGCCTGCGGCGAGGCCACCGCCTCCCGGTCGGAGAAGACCAGGATCGACGCCTCCCGGCTCCGGGCCAGGCGCACCGCGTCTCCCGCCAGCTCCGCGATCCGGGCGCTCAGGGCCTTGGCCCCGCCGTTCCGCGGGTAGGTCGAGTCGAGGAGCATCGCCGGCGGATCGTCGGGCTCCTGCCGGAGGAGCCCCCGGATCTCCGCGGCAGTGAGGAAGGGCGAGTCGGAGCGGAGCTGCGGGTAGATCCGATACTCGTTCGAGTCGAGGAAGGCCCGCGGGGTCCGGCCGAAGAACACCGAGAGGTCGATCGCCGAGCCCTCGCGGATCGGGTCGATGGCCGGGTTGGTGACCACCGCAATGATCTGTTTAAAATATTTGAATAACGTCGGGCCGCCGCGGCTGAACACCGCCAGGGGGCGGTCGAAGCCCATCGAGCTGATCGCCTCGGCGCCGGTCTCCGCCATCCCCTTCACCGTCCGGACCCGGTCGGCGGTCCAGCCGAAGAGGCCCAGCACGAACGAGGAGGCGTTGCCGTCGGCGACCGGGCCCTCGGACGGCACCGGTCCGAGCCGCGCCTCCGCCAGGGCCTCGTGGTTGATCGGCGTCCGCGCCAGGATCTCCTGGACGATCTCCCGGGAGCGGAGGATCCGGCGGCCCGGGAGGTCGAGGGCGATCGCCTCGCCCGGCTCGAGCTGGCCGGTCTCCGCGATGTCCTCCTGGGGCACCGGCACCGCGCCGATCTCCGAGGCGACCACCAGGCGCCCGCCCTTGGTCACCAGGTAGCGGAGGGGCCGGAGGCCCATCTTGTCGAGGATCGCCGCCACCGTCTCGCCGTCGGTGGCCACCACGCCGGCCGGTCCCTCCCAGGCGCCCAGCGTCCCCAGGGCGCGCTTCACCGCCCGGTGGAAAGCCGCGGCGGCTGGATCGTAGCCGGGGATGTCGCCGTGGGCCGGCGGCAAGAGCCGCACCAGGGTCTCGAGGAGCGGCACCCCGTGGACCACGAACAGCTCCACGACGCGGTCGAGATCCGCGGAGTCGGAGCCCTGCTTCATCAGCACCCCGGAGACGTGGATCTCGCTCTCCAGGTTCCGGACCGCGTCGCGGTTGGCCTTGACGCTGTTGATCTCGCCGTTGTGGCCCAGGGTCCGGAAGGCCTGGGCGAGGGACCAGCTGGAGAAGGTGTTGGTCGAGTAGCGGCGGTGGAAGACCACCGCGTCGGTGGTCAGCGTCGGGTCCCGGAGGTCGTCGTAGTAGGCGGCGAGCTGCGGCCCGGTGCAGAGCGCCTTGTAGACCACGGTCCGCGGCGAGAACGAGGGGAGGTAGAGATCCCGCATCTGGTTCTCGATCCGGCTCTTCACCCGCCACAGCGCCAGGCCGCTCTTGTCCGGGGGGACGAGGCCCTCGCCGATCAGCACCTGCCACGGCTCCCGGCGGGACTCCCGGGCGGCCTTGCCGAGGGCCCGCTCGTCCACCGGCACCCGGCGCCAGCCGAGGGGCGAGAGGCCTTCCCGCCGGAGCAGCGAGTCGATCTCGTCCTGCCAGGCCCGGAGGCTGGCGGCCTCTCCCGGCGGGAAGAAGACCGCGCCCACGGAGAGCTGGTCGCCCTCCGGGACGTGCTTACCGTGGGCGACGAAGCGGGCGAACCAGGCCGGGTCGACGGCGAAGAGGAGGCCGGCGCCGTCGCCGGTGTCGTCGATGCTCCCGCCCCGGTGCTCCATCGCCTCGAGGCCGCCGAGCGCCCAGTCGAGCAGTTCCCGGCTCTTGCCGTTCGGATCGCCGAGGACGCCGACGCCGCAGCCGCCACGGGATGGGTGCTCCACGAGGTCGGCGAGGGGCCAGGGGAGGGAAGCAGGCGGTCGGATTCCGGACATGGGCTCCACGGTAGGGCGTGCCGACGCGGCGCGTTACTCCCCGCCGGGGGTTGCCAAGTCCACGAATGAGCTTGGGTTTTCGGGTGGGTAGGCCCCGGGGGAGGTCGCCCTCGGCCGGCTGTTTTCGCCGCGTCCCCGGTCGCCGGGGCCCGGACCGACCTCCGGCGTTTCGCGCCGGGATTCGGGGTGGGAGCGGCCCCCGGGGCCGTGGCGGGTTGCCCCGCCTGCCGGACGGGCCGACTTTCCGGGGAGATGGCCGCCTCCCGCCCCCGTTCCCGCGTCGCCCGTTTCGGCCTCGCCCTGCTCGTGCTCCTCACCGGGCTCGGGGTGATCGTCGCCTTCCTCTTCGACACCTCGGCGATCGCGGAGCGGGTGAAGGAGCGGGCGTTGCCGGAGGTGGCGGCCCGGAGCGGCCGGCCGATCACCGCCGGCCCGGTGGAGGCCTCGATCCTGCCGTTGCCCACCGCCCACATCGCCGACCTCCGGATCGGGGGCCGGACCCCGGCCGATCCGCCGCTCCTCCAGACCGGCGAGGCCCGGGTGCGGCTCGCCCTCTGGCCGCTGATCCGCTCACTGGGCAAGGAGGTCCGGGCCACCTCGGTGGAGCTCGAGCACCCGGAGGTGAACGTGGCCCGGCTCGCCGACGGGACCTGGAGCTTCCAGGACATCCTCGACCGGCTCGAGGCCGCGGCGAAGGAGGCGCCGGCACCGGCGGCGGAGGAGCTCCCGGGGGAGCGGCGGATCGTCGTCGATCGCCTCGCCCTCACCGATGGCGCGGTGCACCTCGTCGATCGGCAGAGCGGAGCCCGGACCGACGTCACCGGGATCGACGTCACCGCCTCCGGGGTCGGCCCCGGCGAGCGCCTCGACCTCGAGGTGGCGGCGGGCGTGGGCGGCGGGGCGAAGAACGTGCGGCTCGACCTGGCGATCGATCCCCTCCCGGCGGGCTCGCTGGCCGGGCTGCCGCCGGAGTCGTGGCCGGAGGTGACCGGCTCCGTGGCGGTGAACGACGTCCCCTTCACCCAGCTCGAGGGCTTCCTGCCGGCGGGCCTGGCCGCGGTGATCACCGGCGGCGAGGTGGAGCTCGACGCGAAGCTCTCCACCACGGAGGGCGCCTACGCCGTCAACGCCGACGGCTCGGTCGAGCGGCTCGCCCTCCGGGGGCAGCCGGCGAGCGGCAAGTTCCGGGCGGAGGCGGCGGTGCCCAAGGGCGACTTCGCGGGAACCACCGTGCAGATCCCGGAGGCCCGGGTCGCCGGGCCGGGGGTCGACTTCGACGCCACCGCCAGCCTCGCCGGGCTGCCGCCGTCGAAGGCGACCTTCGCGGTGAACGGCCGCCGGCTCGACCTCGACGCGCTCCTCGGGGCGTTGCCGCCCCAGGCGCCGGAGGCGACGCCCGAGCCGCCGGGGCAGGGGCTCCTCCCCCCGGAGGTGCAGGAGCAGCTCCGGGACCTCACCGTCGACGGCACCATCGCCTTCGGGGAGGTGGTCCGGGGGAACCTCACCGCCACCGACGTTCGCGCCGAGGCGACGCTCCGGGGCGGGGTGCTCGCCCTGCAGCAGGCCGGGGCCCGGCTCTACGGCGGCACCGTCGACCTGGGCGGGACCACGGTGGACCTGACCCAACCGGCGCCGGCCTGGAAGCTCGAGGCGCGCCTCGACGCGGTCGATCTCGCCCGGGCGATGACGGAGATCGCCGGCGTCGCGCCGGTGGCCGGGGGGCTGGGCGGCAGCCTCTCCGTCACCGGCAACGGGGCGGAGTGGACGGAGGTGCGGACCAACGTCTCGGGCGACGGCGCGCTGCGGCTCCAGGGCGGCGTGCTCCGCTCCGCCGATCTCGGCGCGGCCCTGGCCACCCGGCTCGGCGAGGGGCTGGCACGGTTGGGCCGGGCGGGAGGAGCGCTGCCCTCCGGCGGCGAGGCCACCAAGCTCCGGGACCTGCTCCTCTCCTTCTCCGTCCGGGACGGGTGGCTGGTCCTCGATCGGCCGATCACCGTCGAGTCGTCCTTCGGCACCGCCACCCTCGACGGCCGGATCGGCCTCGACCAGCGCCTCGATCTCGAGGGCTCGGCGCGGCTCGCGCCGGAGTTCGTGGCCCGGGCCAGCGGCGGCAAGCTCCGGCCGGACGGCCCCGTCAACGTGCCGGTGGAGATCGCCGGGGAGCTGACCGCGCCGCAGGTGGGCGCGATCGATCCCGACGCCCTGGCGGAGTCGGTGCTCCCGCGGGCCCGGGTGGAGCGGGAGGTGGAGCGGCGGACGGAGGAGGCCAAGGAGCGCGCCCGCCGCGAGGCCAAGCGCCGGGCCGGAAAGCTGCTCGATCGCTTGGGTGGCGGCGGGTGACCCGGAGTCCGTAGTTGGCGCCGCGGCGCGTCGTGGGCAACGTCGGCTCGGCGGGGCAGGGTCGCGCACTTCCAGGCGGGGTGATCCCGCGCGCGGCCCGAACCCCGCGTTGTCGTTCCTTCAGACCCAGCCCGGCGGCCGCTCCGGATGCGCCGGTTCGTCCCGGAGCCGGGCGAGGAGCGCCTGGGCGCCCTCGACGTGCTCGATCAGGCGGGCGTGGGCGGCGCGGATGGTGCCGGTCTCCACCGCGCCGGCGACGAAATCGAGGAGCGGCGGCCAGTAGGGGAGGCCGGGCGGATCGACGAAGACGATCGGCTTTCCGTGGAGGCCGAGGAGCCGCCAGGTGAGGGCCTCGAAGGCCTCGTCGAGGGTGCCGAAGCCGCCCGGGAGCACGGCGAAGGCGTCGCTCCGCGCCGTCATCTCCGCCTTTCGCTCGTGCATCGAGCGAACCATCACCAGCTCGGTGAGGCCGCGGTGCACCAGCTCCCGCTCGACCAGCTGCGGCGGGATCACCCCGACCACGCGCCCGCCGGCGGCCAGGGCGGCGTCGGCCATCACGCCCATCAGGCCCCGGCTCGCCCCGCCATACACCAGGGTGAGCCCGGCCCGGGCGATCGCCTCGCCGGTGTTTCGGGCGAGGGTCTTGTGGGGTTCGGGCACTTCCAGCGACGACGCCAGAAAGACGCAGACCGAGCGGACCATGGTGGCAACGTAGATACCGCGCCGCCCGCGGGTGGAGAAGCCCGTCGTCTCCTTCCCCGGTCGCGGGGCGCCGGGCCCGCTCCTCCTCCCGCGCCGGAACCGGGGACCGGTCTTCCGTCCTCGCCGGGACCGGCCGGGGCCGCTTCCCCGCGGGGCCTGCGGCAGTCGGCCACTCACCCACCGCCGGACCCGACGTGGAAACACGGGCCCCCGGGTGCTAGCCTGCCGGCAAAACGGCTTCCGGAGGACGGCAATGCACGGTCGGACCGGCGCGCGCCCCGAGCGTCTCGCCTGGATGGCAGGGGTGCTGGCGATCTCCCTGGTGGTGGGGTGCGGCGACGACTCGAAGCCGGACGCCGAGGCCACGTGCGAGCCGGCCTGCGGCGCCGGGTTCGCGTGTGTCGAGGCGACGTGTCTCCCGGACGCGGACGGCGACGGGGTCGCCGATGTGTCGGACCTCTGCCCGGCGACGCCGGCGGGCGCCACCGTAGACGGGCAGGGCTGCGTCCACGCGGAGGCGCCGGTGCCCTGGAGCGAGGGCCCCTACGGCGTCGGTATCCGCGACACCGCTGGCGACTTCACCGTCAACACCCTCGGCGGCCCCTGGAACTTCCGGGCGAGCTGGACCGGCTACGACAGCTACCTGTTCGTCCTCAAGTACGACGGGAGCGACTACGCCAAGGCCTACTGGGGCTCGGACGTGAAGCGGCTCCTCCGGGAGACGCCGGAGAACACGCACCTGGTGTTTCTCTCGGCCGACACGCCGCGGGAGGACATGGAGGCGATGAAGGCCCGGATCGACGCCGCCCTGGACGCCCTCTCCGCCGCCAAGCGCGAGGCCTGGGCCGGCCGCCTCCACTACGTGACCGACCCGGTGTCGTCCGGGACCGCGCTCGACGGCTCCCTGGGCGCGTTCGTGGCCGAGCACGGCCCCCTCCACTTCGCCATCGACCGCTTCCAACGCTGGCGCGAGGTGGGGATGCTCTACGACTTCAACAACGGGGAGTACCCGATCCGCTTCCTGGGGACGGAGGCGGAGTATTTCAATTACGAGCGGAACCTCGAGCGGACGTTGACCGGTGTCGACGCCACCGTGGTGACGGTGGCCGACGGCACCCGGCACCAGGGCGGCTGGGGCGACGGTTACGCCACCCGGCTCACCGCCACCTTTCCCTCCGCGGCCGAGCTGGCCGGGTTCGACTCCATGGCGGTGTATCTCTACACCGCGTGTCCCGACCACCGGCAGGGCAAGGAGAACGGCTGCAACGAGTGGGACTACGCCCACCACCTCCTCCTCTGCGATCCGGCCGACGAGTCCAGTTGCACGGAGCTGGTGCGCTACGTCACCCCCTACGGCCGCGAGGGCGAGTGGCTCACCGAGGTCTCACCGCTCCTCCCGCTCCTCGCCGACGGCGGCCCACGGGTGCTCCGCTACGAGGGCGCCAACGGCTACGACCTGCACCTGCAGGTCCTGCTCTGGAACGCGGGCAAGCCCTTCCGCCCGGTGGAGGCGCGCTACCTCTGGGGCCGCGCTCCCTCCGCCCAGACCTGGGACGCCTCCTACAACCCGAGCTTCGCGCCGGTGACCTTCACCGTCGACGACCCGGCCGCGGTGAGGGTCGAGCTCTTCGCCTCGATCACCGGCCACGGCTTCGGTGCCACCGCCGACAACTGCGCCGAGTTCTGCAACCACCAGCACGAGTTCGCCCTGAACGGCACTCCGTTCCTCCGGGAGCACCCCGACGCCAGCTCGCGGTACGGCTGTTACGACCGCGTCGCCGAAGGCGTGGTCCCCAACCAGTTCGGCTCCTGGCCCTTCGGCCGCGCCGGCTGGTGCCCCGGCGAGGACGTGAAGCCCTGGACCCAGGACGTCTCCGCCGCGGTGGTCTCCGGCGAAAACACGCTCGCCTACCGCGCCCTCTTCCGCGGCGAGTCCTACGTCCCGGTCCCGCTCCCCGACGTCCCGGACCCGTACTTCCCCGAGCTCCGCGTCGCCAGCTGGCTCGTCTTCTACGCCCCGGCGAATTGATGCACACTCGGCAGAACCGCAGAACACGACGGCCGCATCCGTTCCCCGGATGCGGCCGTTGTTTCGAGAGGCGGTGATGATCCCGCGGGGCCGGTCCGGGCCGTCGGGACAGCCTTCGCTCATTCGCCCTCTACGGCCCGGACGCCTCGCGGAGCTTCTCCCGGACACACGCCTCGACGCGCCGTAGGTAACCCGGCCGCTCGGCCTGGGGAAGGTCCCGGAAGCCCCGGCGATCGGTGGCCGGGCAGCGGTGATATTCGGCGAGGCTGGCGGCGTGGGTCTGGAGCTGGACCTCCGGGCACTTGAGGAGCCGGAGGACGGCCCTCCACCTCGTTTCGGGGCTGGCGCACCCGAGCGCGCGGGCGGCCGCGTCCTGGAGGTGGCTGTCGCCGCAGACGGCCAGGGTGTCCACCCGGCGCTCGATGGCGGGCGAGAGCGGGCGCGGGCTCGTGCAGAGCTGGCGCAGGGCCCAGTACCACTCGTACGGCGTCGGCGCGGTCAGGCCTTCGAGCAGCAGCCGATCGCGCAAGGCGAGGTCGCCATCCGTCGGCGGTAGCTCTCGCGCCAGGGCCACCGCCCGGATCACCGCCGTCATCGGGACCGCGTCGTCGTCGAGGTAGTCACCGGAGACGACCCGGAGTCTTTCGGCGGCGGAGGAGCCCGCGGCGATCACCAGGTCGCCCGGCGCGAGCTTCCCGTGCGCCTGCAAGAGGAGCCGATCCGGCGTTTCGCCGGCGAGGCGTCGCTCGACCACGATCCGGACCCGGTACGGGAGGACCTCCTCCACCCGGCCGACGACCACGACCTTGTCCCGGGCCAGCCAGACAGCGTCGGGAGGGGACGACCTCGGTGGATCGGGGGGCGGCAAGAGCTCGAGCGCCGCCAGCCGGTCGCGGACGCAGGCCTCCATTCGGCCCACCGCCGCCCCCCGGTCCGCCAACGTTCCCAAGTCGCGGGTCTCCGGGGGGCAGCCGTCCGGAATGGCGAGCCGGTAGGCGCGAGAGGCGAGGGGTTCCGACGAGCAGCGGAGGAGCCGTAGCATCGCGGTCAGCCTGGTCACCGGCGTCGTGCAGGCGAGGGCGTCGGTTGCCGCGACGGGCAGCTCGCCGTCGCCGCACACCGCGAGCGCGGCCACGCGGCGCTCGACCTCGGGTGATAGGGGATCCGGGTCGAACACATCGCAGGTCCGCCGCGCCGCCCGAGCTCGCTCGTAGGGAGTGGCGGCCTCGAGACCCTGCACCAGCAGGCGGTCGCGGCGTTTGCCCTCGCCCCGGGGGGCGTGGATCCGGGGCAGCTCCCGCTCCCGGAGAAACGCCCGGGCGACGACCGCCTCCGGCACCGGTTTCCCGTCGAACTCGTCGGTGACCACGCGGTAGATGAACTGCGGGGGCCCCTGGGGCGGGCCAAGAGGGGAAATGGCGTCCAGGTAGACGGTGTGGGCGACCCGCCAGTCGGTGAAGGGAGCGAAGACGAGGACGCGCGCTCCCGGGCGAAGGCGGCCGAGCGCCTCCGGAGGGGCCGTCGCCTCCACGAACCGCTCGGTCTCCTCGCCGACCACGTACCGCTCGACCGCGATTCGCACGCGGTCGCCGTGGACGCGCCGCACCTTCCCAATCAGCACGACCTCGGCCTTCTCCGCCTGCATCCAGTCGCTGGGCGACGCGAAAGAGAGGGCGGCCACCGGCCCTGCGGCCAGGAGCACCACTGCCATGCAGAGCGCCACCCGAGCGGCCGCCATCGTGCCTCCGGCCCGCGAGCTTACCGGGCCCACGCCCGGCAATCCATCGGCCCAAAGACGAAGCGGCGGGACCCCGGAGGATCCCGCCGCTCGCGTCACTTCAACCCGTTAGGACCGGCTATTCCTCGCCGTCCTCGTGGCGGGTGCGGAGCACGTTCAGGGTCGCGGAGCGGCCGTCCGCCGGGGCGGTGCGGCCCACCGCGGCCAGCTGCTCGTAGTAGCCCCACCGGGCGTCCATGTCGGCCTGGGCCAGCTTGAACAGCGCCTCGGCCTGGGCCGGGTCCTTGCGGAGCAGCTGCGCGTAGCGGTTCTCGCCGCGGGCGAACTGCTCGAAGGTGATGGTCGGCTTCTTCGCGTCGAGCTTGAACGGGCGCTCGTCGGCCGGGTTGAACCGGTAGAGCGGCCAGTAGCCGGCGGAGACCGCGTCCTTCTGGTGGACCATCGAGTACTTCATGTCGATGCCGTGCGCGATGCAGGTCGCGTAGGCGATGACGATCGACGGGCCGTCCCAGGCGTCTGCCTCCTGGAACACCTTCAGGGTGTGGGTGTCGTTCGCGCCCATCGCCACCTGGGCGACGTACACGTTGCCGTAGGACATGGCGATCATGCCGAGGTCCTTCTTCGGCGTGAGCTTGCCCGCGGAGGCGAACTTGGCCACCGAGGCCCGGGGCGTCGCCTTGGACGCCTGGCCGCCGGTGTTCGAGTACACCTCGGTGTCCATCACCAGGATGTTGACGTTCCGGCCGGAGGCGAGGACGTGGTCCAGGCCGCCGAAGCCGATGTCGTAGGCCCAGCCGTCGCCGCCGACGATCCACACGCTCTTCTTCACCAGCTCGTCGGCGATGGAGAGGAGCCGCTTCTCGGTGAGGCCGGCCTCGCCGTTCATCGCGGAGAGCTTCCGCTTCAGCTCGGCGACCCGGGCCCGCTGCTCGGCGATGCCCTTCTCGGTCTTCTGGTCGGCCCCGAGGAGCGCCTTCACCAGCTCGTCGCCGACCTTGCCGGCCACGGCCGGGAGCAGGCGCCGCGCCTCGGCCTCGAGCCGCTCGGCGGCGACCCGGATGCCGAGACCGAACTCGGCGTTATCCTCGAACAGCGAGTGGGCCCAGGCCGGACCGCGGCCCGCGGCGTTCTGCGCCCACGGGGTGGTCGGCAGGTTGCCGCCGTAGATCGAGGAGCAGCCGGTGGCGTTGGCCACCACCATCCGCTCGCCGAAGAGCTGCGAGAGCAGCTTCACGTACGGCGTCTCGCCGCAGCCCGCGCACGCGCCCGAGAACTCGAAGAGCGGCTGGCGGAGCTGGACTTCCTTCACGGTGTTGGCGGGGAGGGCGGAGGGGTCGAGCTCCGGGAGCTTCACGAAGAAGTCCCAGTTGGCCCGCTCCTTCTCCACGTGCTCGACGTAGGGGAGCATGTCGATGGCCTTGTGGCCCTCGACGGTCTTCGACTTCGCCGGGCAGGTCTCCACGCAGACGCCGCAGCCGGTGCAGTCCTCGGGCGAGACCTGGATGGTGAGGTTCTTCCCGGGGAGGTCCTTGGACCGGTAGGTCTTGGACTCGAACCCGGCCGGCGCGTCGGCGAGCAGGGCGGGTTCGAAGACCTTGGTGCGGATCGCCGCGTGCGGGCAGACCATCGCGCACTTGCCGCAGACGATGCAGAGGTCCTTGTCCCAGATCGGGATCTCGGTCGCCAGGCCGCGCTTCTCGAACTTGGCGGTGGCGGTCGGGAAGGTGCCGTCGGCCGGGAGCGCCGAGACCGGGAGGAGGTCGCCCTCGCCGGCC
>JAEZJH010000304.1 GCA_023436385.1 Pseudomonadota bacterium | reverse complement strand
GCCAGAAGATGATCGACCCCACCTACCGCGAGTTCGCCGCCGACCGTATCCCGGTGGAGAGGCCGAAGATCACGCCGGAGGCGCCGAGTCCGACGCAGAGCGCGAGGATCCAGGGGAGGCGGCGGAGGGGCGAGCGAGCGGGCGGCGGTGCGGCAGGGTTCACGGTTCTTCCTCGCCGGAGCGGCGCGAGGACCGCTCCGACGCCAAATCATCGCGCGCGGGGCGCGCTTCGGGGCCGGGTCCCGAGGATACCAGCGGCCCGAAGCCCCGGCTTCGCGCGGGGGCCCACCGGCTCCGGCCCTCGGGCCCGGCGGCATCTTGCCGAGGCGATTCCGGCTTGTCGAACGGTTCGTTCCTTGACCCGGCCCCCCGCGAACGGGCAGGCTCGACCGCTCCATGCCCCGCCTCGCCCCGATCGACTCCACCGTCCCGACCCGGCGTTCGCGCGCCGCGTGGGCGCTGGGCCTCGCCGCGCTCCTCGCCCTCCCGGGGGCCGCCGGCGCCAAGGCCCTCGAGCGCGAGGGGACGGTGGCAATCCTGCCGGAGCTGCGCTTCCCCGACGGCGCCGACGGGCCGGCCCCGGGCCTCACCCTCTCGTTCGCCCTGAAGCCGCTCCGGGCCCTCGAGGTGGGTATCGATCTCGGCGTCTCCCGGAGCGAGGGCGGCGACGGCGCCTACCACGTCGACGCGCTGCCCCTGGGCGTCTCCTTCGAGTGGACGCCGGCGCCGGACTGGGACGTGCGGCCGATCCTCCACGCCACCGTCGGCAAGGGCTTCGTCTCCGTGGACGGGGCGGGCGGCTACCGCGAGCGGACCTCCTACTTCGCCCTCGCCGGCGCCGGCGTCACCGCCGACCTCTCGTCCGACGTGGGCCTCTACGCCGACCTGGGCTACCGATACTTCCGGGTCGAGGACGAGATCTTGGGTCGGCTGGACGCCGGCGGACCGGTCGCCCGGGCGGGCGTCTACTTTCGCTGGGACCCGGTGCCCGCGCGCCCATAACGCGCGCGGGTCACGTTGGCACGCGCGGGGAGCGTGCCGGCGGCCCGGGTCCCACCTGCTGCGACGGCCTCCGGGAGTCCGGCGGCCGGGAAGGAAAGGACGCACCGGCCCGTTCCGGGCCGGGGGCCCGCCCGGCGTGGGCCCGTGGAATCCTCTGTCCGCGGCGGACGCCGACGGGCGCACGACACGAACAGGCCGCGATCAGGCCGGGGAGCGCGAGTGGAGAAGGAACTCCAGGAGATCAAGAAGGAGATCATCGAGGCCCGGAACCTGGTGATCAAGAACGACCACCTCCTCAAGAACCTGGGGGCCGATCTCAAGACCTTCGGCAAGAAGCAGGAGACCTTCGAGCGGCGCAGCTGGATCTCCTCGGCGGTGGCCTACGCCCTCTTCGCCGCCCTGGCGATCGGCGCCGGCGTGGTCGGCGCCAAGGGCTGGGTCGCCCAGGCCCGGAGCGAGGTGGAGATCCTCACCAAGCGGGCCGACGACGCCACCCGGGACGCCGCCGCGGTCCGGGCCCAGCTCCAGGCGATCGAGGAGAACGCCGCCGCCGCCTTCGCCGCCTACGCGAAGCTCGAGAGCGGCTCCCCGGACGAGCGGGAGAAGGCCGCGCTGGCGATCGTCTCCCTCGACAAGTCGAAGCTGACCAAGCTCGAGTCCCGGGCCCTCGACGACCGCGGCAAGGACGTGCTCAAGCGCCTCGGCCACGAGCGGTTCGAGGCGGGCCGGGCGGCGTTCCGGCGGCAGGACTTCGCCGGGGCGGTGAAGGAGCTGAAGAAGGGCTTCGCCCTCGACCCGGCCCACGCCGACATCATCGAGAACGGCTACTACCTGGGCGCCGCCGCCGCCGAGGTGAAGGACTGGCCGGCGGCGGTCGAGGGGATGCGCCGCTACCTCGACGGCGGCAAGAACAAGCGGAACCGCGCCCACGCCTACTACGTGCTGGGCTACGGTCTCGAGGAGACCGGCGATCTCCCCGGCGCCCTCGAGGCCTTCCGCCGCGGGATCGGCGACTACCCCGACAGCGACTTCGTCGCCTTCTCGAAGCGCCACATCTCCTCGATCCGGAAGGCCCAGCGCGGCGACACCGGTGGCGGGGAGGAGACCGCCGTGGCGGAGTAGCTCCGGCCGGATGCTCGGTTGACGACGAAGCCGCGTCCGCCTAGCCTGCCCCGCGTGGCCTCTCCCTCTCCAGCGTCGACACGCACCGGCAAGATCCTGCGCCGCGTCTTTCTAGGCCTGTACCTCGCGCTGGCGGTGGGCTTCTGCTCGCTGCTGGCGATCGGGATCACCCGGCAGCTCGGCGAGCTTCGCCCGCCCGAGCGGCCGGCGCCGGCCAACCTGGCCGACTGCGTCGCGGAGATCGAGGGCCTCCACGCCGAGTTGGTGGCGCGCCTCGCCGCGCTCCCCTCCTCCCGTCCGGCGGTCGATCAGGGCCCGGCCTTCGACGCCTGGTCCCGGCCGTTCCGGGTCCGGGTGGAGACCGCCGAGCTCCGGTGCCGGCAGCCCACCGACGCCACCCCGGGCCAGGCCAAGACCCTGCGCCGGGCGCTGGGGAAGCTCCAGCGCTTCCTGGATCTCTCGGAGATCCACGTGACCCACTGGTCGCGGCACATCGGCCCCGCCGCCGACGAGGCGATCGAGGCCCTCGGCCACCTCCACCCGGTGGCCGAGGCCGTCGACTAGAGGCCGGGGACCAGCACGGAACGAGCCGATCGAGGCCCTCGGCCACCTCCACCCGGTGGCCGAGGCGGTCGACTAGAGTCCCGGGACCAGCACCGCGAACGAGCCGTCGCTCTCGGTGATCCCCTCGCCGACGGGGAACGCGGTGGCACCCGGTGCGGCGCAGTCGGGCTGGCAGCGAAACACCCGCACCACCGCGCCGGCCACCGCCGCGCCGCCGGAGCGGACCCGGCCCTGGACCCGGGCCCGGGGCGGGAGCACCAGGTCGAAGGTCCCGCCGGCCTCCGTCTCGGGTAGCTCCGCGCTGCCCCACGGCACCTTGCCCCCGAGGTCCCGGGGCCGCACCTCGAGCCGGTACCGCCCGGGATCGAGGGCCAGGCCGTAGCGCCCGTCGTCGCCGGTCGAGGCGATCGCCGGCCGGCCCCGCCCGTCGATCGGCTCGGCCCGGGCCACCGCCCGGCGCGGCTGCCCCTCGAAGCCGGCGAGGCCGGTGATCCGGAGCTTCCGGCCGAGGGGGCCCGTCACCGGCGTGCCGGCGGCGCC